>JANNWD010000020.1:0-4173 GCA_031408315.1 Bacteroidota bacterium | reverse complement strand
AAGCGACAATCCATATAGTGTACCCAATGCAGATTATCCCTATGCCGTACAGGATAAAACGAAAGCCGATGCAAATATTGGAGCTTGGAATTTAACACAAGTAGCATTGCCTTCGGGTGCAAAAATTAATGTAACCTATGAGTCGGATGATTATGGGTATGTACAAAATAAGAGAGCTATGAGTATGTGTAGGGTAGTAGGCATGGGATTAACCAGCGATATTGCACAAGCCACCCCAAGGTTATATGGTGTTAGCGGTAATGACATTGTGGATTACAGATATGTATTTATTACAGTGCCTTCGCCGATTAATTCCAAGCAAGAAATCTATCAAAACTATTTAGAAGGGGTAGAGAAAATATATTTTAAAATGATGGTTAAAATGCCATCGGATGCCTTGGGTGCTGGTAATGAAATGATTCCGTTTTATGCGGAATACGAGGACTATGGTACCACCTCATCCCCCAATAAATTTTGGATAAAGCTAAAAGATTATGGAAAAGACCAAACTTTTCCAGCCATAGCCGCTATACAATACCTCCGATTAAATCTCCCTTCAAAAGCTTATCCGGGTTCCGACCAAAATGGTGATGCAAGTTTTAGTGCCATTATTCAAGCCGTAGGTGGCATGGGCAGGCAATTTAAAGATGCAGTAGTAGGATTTAGTAAAAGTAAACGACAAGGAAGGATTTGCCAACACTTTGATAGTGCTAGGTCGTATATCCGATTAAACAATCCTTACATCACTAAGTATGGTGGAGGGTTAAGAGTGAAGAAAGTAGTAATTAATGATAACTGGCAAACCATGACAGGGCAAAAAGAATCCTTTTATGGGCAAGAGTATGATTATAGTACCACTAAAGAAATTTTTTATGATAGTGCTGGAATTAAGAAAACGAGGGAGATAAAAATAAGTAGTGGGGTAGCTACCTATGAACCCAATATCGGTAATGAAGAAAACCCCTTTAGGCAACCCATAGAATTTCAAGAAAAGGTAACCATGGCACCTACGGATTATTTTTATTCTGAGTATCCGTATTGTGAAACGTATTTCCCTTCACCTTCGGTAGGGTACAGCAAAGTAAAAGTAAGTAGTATTAATAAGCGTAATTTAAAATCATTTAATGGTTGGGAAGAAACTGAATTTTTTACCGCCAAAGATTTTCCAACAATAACAGATTACACCACGTTTGACCCTGAGAGTAAAAAAAGAGGAAAGTTCAAAAAGAGTTTTGTGGGTTCAATAAAGCGATTACACACTACATTATCGCAAGGTTTTAAAATTGAGTTGAATGATATGCACGGAAAAGTAAAAGCACAAAAATCGTATGCTGCCAATGATTCCATACGCCCCTTTGCTTATACCCTCAATTATTTCAAAACACAGACAGATAATACAAGAGGCACCTATTTATCTAATACTGTAGCCGTAATGGATTCAGCCAATGGAAAAATAAACCCTAATGCTACGATGGGTAAAGATGTAGAGTTGATGATGGATTTTAGGGAACAAAAAGCATTAAATGTGGGCGTAGATGTTAATGCCAATGCAGAAGTGTTTATGTTATTTATCTTCCCAGTAACTATACCTGCATTTTTTCCTAAGGTAAGTATTGATGATAATCGTTTCCGTTCAGCGGTTACCCTTAAAATTATACAACGCTATGGAATTTTGGATAGTGTGGTGCATTATGAAAAAGGAAGTTTGGTATCCACAAAAAATATGGTGTACGATGCAGAAACTGGAGATGTATTAGTTAGTCGTACACAAAATGAATTTAACGACCCCATTTATAATTTTAGTTATCCAGCCCATTGGGTGTATAGTGGTATGGAACCAGCGTATAAGAATATTTCAGCAAATTTTAAAAATGTAACGATTACGGGTGGAAAATTAGAATTAACGAAAAGATATTTAGAAAAATATTTAGAAAGTGGAGATGAGGTTTGGATAGCTCAAAAAACAATACCTGTGGCAACAGGCTGTGTCACCACACCACAAATCCAAAAAACGGAACAAGCTAAAAAAGTATGGGTGGTTGATGGCAATAAAGCCAATGGTAACACGGTCAGAGATATTTATTTGATGGACAGATTTGGTAATCCATTAAATGTAAGCAATGCTAACTTAAAAATCATTCGTTCTGGCAAGCGAAATATTCCAGCCAGTGTAGGAGCGGTTACCAGCTTACAAGATCCGATTGTAAAAACAAGTGTTACGCAATGGAATATTAAAATGGATTCCACCATTGGTGTAATTACAACTGGAGCTGGGGTATATAAGGATGTTTGGAATGTAGATAATCGATTTGTTTCGGAATATAGATGCGATACCATTATTAAAATTGATAGTGGTTATTTTAGCCCTAATAATTCTGGATTACAAAAGAGAATTGTTAATAGAGGTAATAATGTTTGGTATAACCGTACTCATTTAAATCCTAACTATTTAACAGCAAGTTTTGAATATCAACCATGGGGAGGTAATTGTTCTGGAGAAGGACATTCTATGAAATACACCACTAGAGGTTTGGTAAGCTATGATTTCAATGCAATTCCCTCTTTTGCAACAGTCTTGGATGCAAAAATTAACTTGTATGCCACTAAACCATTAGGTATATGGGGTCATAAAACTAGGATGGATTTGAGCTTCCCATTTTGTAAACAGTATTTTCCATCATTGATATCAAAAGCACACACCTATTTTGATGCCAGTAACTATCCAACATCATCATGGAATAATAGCTCATATTTACGAAGAATAACTACACCATGGAATGCGAATACTACACTTGAAGCATTAAATTATTCAACAGCGAATCAGGTAAACTTGGCGGCGGCACATAATTCAAATGCTGATTATCTAAACACCAATATTACTTCTTTAATTAATGATTATGTTCGTAACCCTCGTTATGGATTAGTTTTAATGTTAGGTAATGAAGGAGATGGAGGAAATAATATGACGCAAGTTAGGCACATGAGTTTTTGTGATGCACCAGGAGGTAGTAGTAACGTTAACGGTTATAATTGCCCTGCAACAATCTTTGTCAAATACGCTTACCCAATAGTATCATGTAAAGACACCTGTGTTTCCATCTTCACCAGACGTATCAACCCCTATGTACAGGGTATTTGGGGTAACTGGCGTATGGAAAAATCATATACTTTTTATGATAGCCGTAAAGACACATTGCCTACTGTAGCTACTAATATCCGTAAAGATGGTACACTCCGTAAATTTGTACCGTATTGGAATTTTTCTTCTACCAAATTAACAGCCACTACGTATGACCGTTGGGTATGGAATAGTGAGATAGCCCGATTTAATAAAAAAGGGATGGAGATAGAAAATAAAGACCCTTTAGGAAGATTTAATAGCGGCTTGTATGGGTATAATCAAACGCTACCCATTGCGGTAGCACAAAATGCAAAATACCGTCAAATTGCTTACGATGGATTTGAGGATTATGCGTATAAAAATGATACCTACGACCAACGCTGCCCACCAGCAAGGCATTTTGATTTTGCCGCCTATAAAAATAAAATTGATAGCACTGAAGCTCATGCCGGAAAATCAAGTTTAAAATTAAATGCTGGAGAAACCTTGCCTTTGAATATTGCGGTAGTAACGGCAGCTAATGATACTATTGCTGGGCAACTCACTTCTACCGTTAACGCAGGATGCTCAAGACTAGATAGCATTACGGTAAACAATGCCATTCTCACACCCATATTTACACCTATACAAGGCGATAGCATGGTGGTAAGTGCATGGGCAAAGGAGGCACAAAATTGCAAGTGCAATGGATATGTCAATAATCAAATACGGCTAATCTATTCAGGTTCAGCAGGGGCAATTGGCTCACCTGTCATTTTAAAACCCACAGGTAATATTATAGAAGGTTGGCAACGTTTTGAGGAGAAGATAGTAATACCAGCCACTGCCAATAACATACAATTTAGCTTAATGAATACATCAGCAGGTGGTACAGCTACGGCGGTATATTTCGATGATATTCGATTACATCCTTACAATAGCAATATGAAGTCATTTGTGTACAATCCCGTTAATCTAAGATTGATGAGTGAGTTGGATGAAAATAATTATGCTACTTTTTATGAGTACGATGATGAAGGCACGTTAGTACGGGTAAAAAAAGAAACACAAAA
>JANNWD010000019.1:0-2702 GCA_031408315.1 Bacteroidota bacterium | reverse complement strand
GAAAATGCAAATAGAATAAAACGAATTATAAAGTAAACGTACAGTGTGGGTCACTCTTTGGGTGTGACTCACCCGTTAAACAAAACAAAATATGATTTTTAGAGAAGCAATAATAACTGATATTACACAAATGCAAATTGTACGAAATGCAGTTAAAGAAAATGTATTGAGCAATCCTGATTTGGTAAAGGATATTGATTATGTAGATTACATAGTCACAAGAGGAAAAGGGTGGATTGGCGAAATAGATAATACTATTGTAGGATTTGCCATTTGTGATTTGGTTGATGAAAACATTTGGGCATTATTTGTACATCCTAATTTTGATAAAAGAGGTATCGGTAAAACGTTGCATAAACTAATGATTGATTGGTATTTTACACAAGGAAAAGAATTATGCTGGCTTAGTACAGAACCCAATAGCCGGGCAGAAAAATTTTACGAAATGCAAGGTTGGAAAGTCGTAGGTGTTTATGGCAAAGGAGAAACAAAATTTGAAATAACAAAGCTAGGGTGGGTTACTCCCAAGAGTGACTCATCCGGTAAATAACAAAATGTAGTTGCAAAAAAATAAACCCACAGCAATAATTTTATAAAAGAAGACTTGAATTGGAAGGGTTGAATAAAGGTATACGGCACAAGTGAGTGACACAACGATGTTGAATTTTTAAAAAAAGCTGGTTACAAAAAAATAAAAAATACTCTATCTAATATTCTTCGTTATTTCCTCCCCTGTCGGGGGAGATAGAGGGAGCAAAAAATCAAAAAGATGAACGAAAAGATTTTGGAAAAATGGAATAAACGTCCGTTAATTATTAGTGGGCCTTGCAGTGCCGAAACAGAAGAACAAATATTAGAAACGGCTACTCGGTTGGCTGCTACAAAAAAAATAGATGTACTAAGAGCTGGCATTTGGAAGCCTCGTACTAAGCCAGGTTTGTTTGAAGGTATTGGCACAAAAGGATTGCCTTGGTTGGCTGCTGCAAAAAAAATAACAGGCTTGCCCATAACGGTAGAAGTGGCTACAGCAAAGCATGTGGAAGATGCTTTGCAATTTGATGTGGATATACTTTGGATTGGTGCAAGAACAACGGTGAACCCTTTTAGTGTACAAGAAGTGGCAGATGCATTACGTGGTGTGGATGTGCCGGTGTTGATAAAAAACCCTATTAATCCGGATTTGGAATTGTGGACTGGCGGTATTGAACGCTTACAAAAAGTGGGTATAAAAGATGTGGGTATGATTCATAGAGGCTTTAGCAGTTATGGAAATACAGAATACAGAAATGCTCCCATGTGGCATTTGCCTATTGAAATGAAAAGGCGTTTTGTGGGTATGCCACTAATTTGCGATCCTAGCCATATTTGTGGTAATAGGCATTTGCTGCAGAGTGTTGCACAAAAAAGTATTGATTTAGGTTTTGATGGTGTAATGATTGAAAGCCATATTGACCCCGACAATGCTTGGAGTGACGCCAAACAACAAATTACGCCAGAACGATTGAGTGAAATGTTGGATGCTTTAATTTGGCGTAATGAAAATACCACAGAACAAGAGTTTATAACGGCATTGACTACACTAAGAGAACAAATAAACCAGTTAGATGATGAGTTGATGACAATTATTGGGCAACGGATGAAAATTGCTGATAAAATTGGCGAATACAAAAAACAAAATAATATTACTATTTTACAAACCAATAGATGGAATGAAATTTTAGAAAAGGCTTTTGCCAAAGGCGATAAATTAGGATTGAGTAAAGAGTTTATTGTAAAGTATTTCGATGCAATACATTTGGAGAGTATTAATCATCAGAATAAGGTAATGAATAGCTAGAGCCACCGATGACGCTGATTTTTAAAGATTAAAAAGGATTTTATTATGCAGAAAGAAGAATATTTATTTTCAAAAAAGAAAGTTAGTTATTTGTTTGACTATGCCATGAATGATTTGCAAAGTTTTGTAGAAGGTGATTTTATTTTTATAACAGATACAAATGTATTTGCAAATCATCAACAAAAATTTGAAGTTAATAAAACCATCGTAATTGATGCTGGCGAAGCATTTAAGCAACAACAAACAGTTGATAAAATTATTAATGAGCTAATTAAGTTTGGGGCAGATAGAAAAACTACTTTGATTGGCGTAGGTGGTGGTGTAGTTACAGATATTACTGGTTATGTAGCAAGTGTGTATATGAGGGGGATTGAATTTGCGTTTGTACCAACAACAATTTTAGCGATGGTTGATGCTGCAATTGGAGGCAAAAATGGTATTGACGTAGGGGTGTATAAAAATATGGTAGGCACTATTAATCAGCCTAAATTTTTATTATACGATTATAGTTTTTTACAAACCTTGCCACATGAACAATGGATAAATGGCTTTGCCGAAATTATAAAACATGCTTGTATAAAAGCTGCTGAATTATTTGCTGAGTTGCAGAATAATTCTATTGAAAATTATAAAACAGATTTAACTTTATTAGCAGCATTAATTCAAAAAAATGTTTCTATTAAAACCAATATTGTTGTTAGAGATGAGTTTGAACAAGGCGAAAGAAAGGTGCTAAATTTTGGACATACATTTGGCCATGCTATAGAAAATTTATATCAATTACCACATGGCCATGCAGTTAGTATTGGTATGGTACTGGCTGCTAAAATTTCGGAAGAAATAAATGGATTTCATTCTGTAGATA
>JANNWD010000018.1:0-1724 GCA_031408315.1 Bacteroidota bacterium | reverse complement strand
TTTCGTGCGGGTTTGATTCGATCCCCTTCGATCTTGGCGTCTGGAAATTGCAGGAAATCGTGAAGGACCGCTTCGGCGAACCTGCCAAGCGCATCAAATGCCGCGTCCGCAATATGAAGGGCGGGGCATCGGGCGGCACGGTCGCCAGCATGAAAGCGACGATGGCGGCGGTGGGCAAGAACCCCAAGCTGTTCGGCCTGCTCACCAATCCCTTCGCGCTCACGCCCGGCTTCGACGGCCCGCACCAGCCGACCGGTCTCATCCCCGAATATGACCGCGCCGAAAAGGGCTGGGCCGTCCCCTTCGTCATGGCGCCGATCAACACGAAGAACGTCCACCGCTCGAATTTCCTGCTCGGTGACAGCGGCTACGGTGCGGATTTCGTCTATGATGAAATGATGCTGACGACGATCGGCGAAGCGGGCAAGGCAATGGCCGAAGCCGTCGCCAAGATGAACCCGTTCGGCGACGGCAAAATGCCCGAACCCGGCGAAGGGCCATCGAAGGACGAACGCGAAAACGGATCTTACGAAATCCTGTTCACCGCCGAAATGGAAGGCCGCGATCCGGTAAAACTCGTCGTCAAAGGCGACCGCGATCCGGGATACGGCAGCACGTCGAAAATGATCGCCGAAGCCGCGCTGACGCTGAACGAGACTGAAAGCGGCGGTGGCGTATTCACGCCGGGCGGGCTGATGGCGGCGGCGTTGCTCGCGCGGTTGGAGGCAAATGCGGGGTTGAGTCTTCGGGAGGAGGCGTAGCCCTCCCGTCACCCCGGACTTGATCCGGGGTCCCGCTACCTTCTGTGCCGCCAGTAGCAGCGGGACCCCGGCTCGGAGGCCGGGGAGACGAAATCAGTAACAACTCCCTAAGCCAGCCGCTCGAACAAATCCTCCCAATCCGGATTCCTCCTTTCGATCAGCTCGAACTTCCATTCGCGCCGCCACCGCTTCAGACGCTTCTCATGCGCAATGCATTCGGTAATCGCGTCGCCATGCTCAGCCCAGACAAGGCGGGTTAGGCCGTAACGCACGCAAAACTCCGACCCTTCACCACATTTGTGCTGACTAATGCGCGCCGCGAGATCGGATGTGACTCCGACATACATCGCACCACGATAGCGGTCCGCCATGATGTAAACCCAGCCGCCGTTTCGCTCACGATCCATCAGCGAAATTGAGAAGAAGCGGGACCCCGGGTCAAGCCCGGGGCGACGGAATGAAATTAACTGTTTATGTGCTCATCGCGGATGAGTCGCCCAATCGCGAAACACTTCAAGCAGGGAACGCAGATGGAGCGCCCCGCCCGTACCATGAAAGACGTTGTCCTCGGTCCAACAAGTCCACCAATCGGACTCATGATCATAATTGTGGGTAATCCGGTCGAGGGCGCGACCATCGCAATCCGTTCCAAGTAGCTCAACTTTAAACGACCAACCTGGGTTGTCGATGGTATTGATCGAAGGACCAAAGCTATGTTCCCATTTGCCATCGCACTGGGCTTCATACCATTCTGCCAACCAATCCAAAACTTCCATTCTGCCTCGCTATCCCAACGAGGGCCGCATGAAAAGAAAACAAGCCGAACGCCCCTCAATCCCCCGCAAACACAAACGGACTCACCCCCCGTTCCCGCTCATTGAACACCAGCGGCCGTGACGCGGGCGGGGCGGCGCGTTGGGGGCAATCGGCGCGGGTGCAGGCGCGGCAGCCCAGACCGACGGG
>JANNWD010000017.1:0-17299 GCA_031408315.1 Bacteroidota bacterium | reverse complement strand
AATCATAATATTCCAATTCAGTAATTTCCTGTCCTTTTTTATTGTAATGAGCAACTTTATCGGCATTGTTATTAATAAATGTACCTTTTTTATACTTGCCATTAAGCAATGTAAAAATTCCCATACCATCTCTTGCATCATTTTTCCAGTCTCCTTCATATTTATTTCCATTTTTCCAAATGCAGGTTCCAATTCCCTCTCTCTTGTGGTTTATAAAACCGCCTTCGAACATATCTCCGTTTATAAAATTTATGATGCCTTTACCATTCATTTGCCCATTTTTCCAATCACCTTTGTATATGTCGCCTGTTGTAAATGTAACAACTACTTTCCCAGCCAAAAGCCCATCATCAAAATTGCCAGCATATATATTACCATCAGCTAATGTAATAATACCTTTGCCATCAAACACTTCGTTTTTCCAATTGCCCTCATACGTTGAACCATCAATAAAATAAGCCTTTCCTTCTCCTTCTTTTTTTCCATCATTAAATTCGCCAGCGTAATAGGAGCCATCAGCCCACAAAAAATCTGCTTTGCCATTTAATGTTTTGTTTTTCCATTCCCCAATAAAATAATTGCCTTTTGTCCAAACGGTCATTATCCCTTTGTAATTTTTATCGGTACTACCTTTTGGATTTGCAACAAAAGTGCCAGCAGCATCTGTAAATGTTTTTACCCCTACATTTTCAGTAGATGTTACGCTACTTTCATACATTTCTTTACAGGGGTAATAAATATTTTTTGATGGAAAGTTGCAATTTATCGTTGTGGCAAATTGATTATTTACATAAATGTGGTTTGAAAAATCGCCATTTGCGTAGGTATATTTAACTAACCCATTTATTTTATTATTTATACTACCAAAAACTATATTATCGCCATTTTTTAAAACTAGTGTAGTGGCGCCTAATATTTTATTATGCAAAAAATTTACATTTTTATAGCTGCCATCTACAAATTCGATAGTAGCTTTTCCATTAATTTTATCGTTTGTAAATGAACAGTTGATGGCGGTAATAATATTTTTTTTCAATATAAAACTGGCACCACCTTGTTTTTTACCGTTTACAAAAGTGGCTAATAAAATAAAATCATTTGTGGTTATTGAACCCTCGCCATTAATACAATTTCCTTTACAAATACCATTATAATTATCGCTATAAACAAAAGCAGGAATACTGTCGTACTGTTTAATTGTAGTAGCAATATTTAAAGCCTCTTTATCTCTTGCGTCAATCGTTTTATTAATATTTTCTTTCTGTTCGTTGGTTAATATTATTTCCTCTGTATTTGTTTTCGAACGTTTGAAAAGGCCTCTAAAAATACCTTTTATTCCCTCTATAAAGTTTTTAAAAGCTTCTTCTTCAGCGGCGGATACTGTAATTTTAGTGCTGCCATATCCACCAGCTTTTCTGCTATATGTTGGTGCTCTATTTAAATCGGCTTGCCTTTCAATTTGATATTCACCATAAGTTTTACCAAACCTATCTCTACCTCCTAGCTGTGCAAATAATGAGGTAGAAAATAATAATAGTAATTGAAGTATTATTATTTTGGTAGCAAAGGTTTTTTTCTTAATCATATTAATACGAAATATAGTGAAAATACTTTTTATTTTACGAATTTTATTTATTTGGATGCTAACAAAAACACCACTTTTAAATCATTTAATTTATTGGGTGTAAGTAAATATAATTTGTTTTCGTTTGCACCAAGTATGTAGTAAGTTGTTGTGACCTTATTAACACCCATTTGGGCAAATGTTTTATCATCCCCAATTAGTGTAAGTTTAAGGCCATTTGCTTCATTTTCTATTACAATATTATTTAAGGAGAATATTTGCTTGTCAGCATCAAAGCCAGTTGTAGTAGCTATACTTTCTTTATTAAAACCAATAGATATTTTCTTAAATTTTATAAAACTTTCTTTGTAAAAAGAACCCATAAAATCGGTTGCTGTATCAATTCCTCTTATGTCGCTAAACCAGTTTAGTTTATCTAATTGTGGTGCAACAACTGTTTCATTTTTTGGTTTGTCATTATCAAAAGCCGATTTTCTGCTGCCGCTAATTGTGGCAACGTCTATCACTTGCCAAGTTTTATTGCTAAGTAGTTTTGTGGCTTCTTCAACATTGGAAATAGCCGGCGGTAATTCTTCTTTTTGTTTGCAAGAATAAAAACAAATGCATAACATTAAAATAGTGCAGTAAAGGATAATTTTTTTCATGTTGTAAACGTACACACAACTATACCATATTTACATACCCAATAAAGGGTATTTTTATAAGAAGGAATAATTGAAATTAAAGAGCGATAAATTTTTTATGTAACTCAATTACTTGGGGTATTAGCAATTCTTGCTCATCGTTTGTAATAACAAAATCGCATAAACGCATTTTTATGGTTTCATCAATTTGCTTATCAATGCGTTGCTGCACTTCTGCTGAGGTAATATTATCTCGTTGCATTACTCGTTTTATCCTAAGTTGAGTAGGTGTGTAAACTCCAATTACTAAATCTAAATTTTGTTGGCTACCACTTTCAAAAATTAAAGCAGCTTCCTTTATGCAGTATATGGCGGTTTGTTGTGCAAACCAATTTTCAGCATTTTGTATGGTAGCTGGGTGTACTAGGCTGTTTAGTAAATGTAATTGTGTAGGATTATTAAATATTTTTTGGGCAAGATATTTTCGATTGAGCAAATTGTTTTCATAAACTGCTTCGCCAAAATGGGTTTTAATTTTTTGTTTTAAATCCTCATCTTTATTCATCAATTCTTTAGCAGCATCATCGGCATAGTAAACAGGAGTACCAAGCGTTTGAAACACTTTTGCAACAGTACTTTTGCCGCTGCCAATGCCGCCTGTTAAACCAATTTTTAACATTTACCCCTAACCCCCAAAGGAGAATAATTGTGTTTTATGATAAAATAAAATTTGCGATTTTAAATGCTAACATTTAAAATCGCAAATCAAAAAATCAAAAATTATTTAGCAGTTTCTGCTGGCTTATTAATATTCGCTGTCCACTCCATGCTAATGCTGCTACGTTCAATTTTCATGTAACTGCCTGGGCTAGTTTCTAAATTTAATGTACCATCATCGTTTACTTTATTAACTGTGCCATGTATGCCAGCAAGGGTTACAATTTTATCGCCTTTTTGTAGGTTAGCAATAAATTGTTTTTGTTGCTTTGCTTTTTTTGCTTGCGGACGAATCATAAAAAGCCAAAAAACTAAAATCATTCCACCCATCATTATCAACGTCATTGAGCTTCCACCTTTTGGATCGCCTTGTCCAGTCATTAAAAAAATACTTAAAAGATTCATGTGTATAGTTTTTGTTAATTAGTGAAGATTGAGTGGTGAAGAGTGAATAGTTTTTACAAACTGCAATCCACCAAGTATCTATTGTTTCTTTTCTAAAATTTCACCAGTTAATTGTAAAGGTGGAAAATCAGGCTTTGCATTTGAATGTACTGTTATTGTTTTATGTGCTTCGCCAACTCTTCCTTTACTATTAAATACAATTTTTATAAAACCCATTTCTCCAGGTAATATTGGTTTCTCTGGCTTTTCTGGCACTGTACAACCGCAACTTGCATTTGCATCTGTAACCACCAAAGGCTTATTGCCAGTGTTTTTAAAACGGTAACTATATTCTACCAACTCACCATCTGTAACCTTTCCAAAATTGTAAGTTGTATCAATAATTTGTACTGTGGTACTGTCTTTTTTTGCCTGCTCTAAAGCTTTACTTTGGTCATCTGCAATTTTATCTTTACGTTTTATATCGCAACTTGTATAACTAATTGCAGTAATTGCTATTAAAAAAAAGAGTTTCATTTTCTATCTTTTATTAAATTGTTTTTTTACTATTTTACCAGTAGCCATCAATTCTTTATGAATATTATCTAACAAGCCATTTACAAACTGCCCACTTTGTGGTGTGCTGTAATCTTTGGCCAAATCAATATATTCGTTAATGGTAACTTTTGTAGGTATCGTTTCAAAATATAATAATTCGCAAACACCCATTTGTAAAATTATCATATCTAAAGATGCTATTCTATCGGCATCCCAATTTTTTAATTTTGGTTTTATTAATTCTCTGCTGTGTTCTTCTTTATCTAAAACAGTTTGCGTTAATTGCTTGGCAAAGTCTAATTTATCTTTACTAAGAATAGCGATAAAACTTGCACTACCTGGCTTTTGAATAATATTTAAAACCAGTTGCTGCATTTGCTCTGCATCATCATCCCAATTAATAAATTTTTCCTCTACATGGTTTATAAAATCTTCGTTGGGTAAAAGCAACGTACTAAAAATATATTCAATAATATCTTTTTCGCTTTTTTTATCTCGGCTTTGTAAGGTTATATATTCTTTGTATTCTTGGCTTTTTACTAAAGTTTGATAGGTTTTTTTAAGCAACTCATTATCTATTACATGTTGCAATTTATATTCGGCTACTGCACCTTTAAAACCCTCTGCTTCTAAAATTTTCCACAATAGTTCGTTGCCTACAATCTTGGTATTAATATTTAAATCGGCTTCGGTAGGTAAGTGCTTACTCGATTTTTGTAACGAATCTTTTTCGGCAAATTTGGCAACTTCGGTTACAAAATAAACAAGGTAAGTAAGTAGTTGTCGACTTTGGTCAATTTTTTTATGTAAAATGCTTAGTGGCTCACCTATTTTTACTTGATCATTTAAACTATCTACAGCATACAAGGTTTGCATTACTTTAATTCTTATATTTCTTCTACTTAACATTTTTAGCCTTTTATTGCGGCGGCAAAGGTAGTTTTTAATTAATAATTAATAATGGAATAATGGATAATGTTATAAATTTTGTTATCGACTGCCTTTTTTTCAATTGAATGTGATGTTTATGAACATTTTTCAGTCAAAAACTGTCATATCTGTCATAAAATGCTTTTGGTATACTATTAGCTTATACATTTGCACACAAATAAAAACTAACAAAAAATATACAATTATGGCAAAAGCATCTAATGCTTCAAAATTGAGCATAACTCCATTACACGATAGAGTTATTGTACAAGCAGCCGCCGCAGAAGAAAAAACGGCAGGTGGAATCATTATCCCCGATACTGCAAAAGAAAAACCACAACGTGGTACTGTATTAGCAGCTGGGCCTGGAAAAAAAGACGAACCAACAATGGTAAAAGCAGGCGATATGGTTCTGTATGGCAAATATGCTGGTACCGAAATTACCATTGAAGGCAAAGAGTATTTGATTATGAGAGAGAGTGATATATTAGCCATAGTTTAATGTGCTAATAGGCTAATTCGATAATTAGCTAATTTTTTAAGGTTAAACAACTTTTAGTTAAACAAATATTTTATCACTTGTGGTAATTAGCACATTAGCAAATTATCACATTATCAAATTAATTTTTATGGCAAAAATGATATTCTTCGATATAGAAGCAAGAAACAAAATGAAAAAAGGTGTTGACACATTAGCCAACGCCGTAAAAGTAACCCTTGGCCCTAAAGGACGTAATGTGGTTATTGAACGCAAATTTGGTGCACCAACAGTAACTAAAGATGGTGTAACTGTAGCAAAAGAAATTGAATTGGAAGATGCTATTGAAAACATGGGTGCACAAATGGTAAAAGAAGTTGCTAGTAAAACTGCCGATCAAGCTGGCGATGGCACTACAACTGCAACTGTTTTAGCACAAGCAATTATTAGCGAAGGTTTAAAGATGGTGGCTGCTGGTGCAAACCCAATGGATTTAAAACGTGGTATTGATAAAGCAGTTTCTTTAGTAGTAGAAAACTTACGTGGCCAAAGCCAAACAGTTGGTAACGATACTAAAAAAATTCAACAAGTGGCTACTATTTCTGCCAACAACGACGAAGCTATTGGTAAACTAATTGCCGAAGCTTTTGTAAAAGTGGGTAAAGAAGGTGTTATAACTGTAGAGGAAGCAAAAGGAACAGATACTACTGTTGATATAGTTGAAGGTATGCAATTTGATAGAGGATATATTTCTCCTTACTTTGTTACCAACAGCGAAAAAATGCAAGCTGAGCTTAGTAACCCTTATATCTTAATTTTTGATAAAAAAATATCAATGATGAAAGATATTTTACACATTTTAGAAAAAATTGCACAAACTGGAAGGCCGTTATTAATTATTGCAGAAGATTTAGAAGGGGAAGCACTAGCAACGTTGGTAGTAAACAAATTACGTGGTACTATTAAAGTAGCAGCAGTAAAAGCACCTGGTTTTGGCGATAGAAGAAAAGAAATGCTTACCGATATCGCAATTTTAACAGCAGGTGAGGTTATTAGTGAAGAAATGGGTCTTAAATTAGAAGGTGTTGAGTTAACTGTTTTAGGTCAGGCTGCTTCGGTAACTATTGATAAAGACAATACAACAATTGTTGGTGGTAAAGGGAGTAAAAAAGATATTACTGCAAGAGTAAACCAAATAAAAGCACAAGTAGAAACGACTACTAGTGATTATGATAAAGAAAAATTACAGGAGCGTTTAGCTAAATTGGCTGGCGGTGTTGCAGTATTGTACATTGGTGCAGCTACCGAAATAGAAATGAAAGAAAAGAAAGATAGAGTAGATGATGCACTACATGCAACAAGAGCTGCAGTTGAAGAAGGAATTGTACCAGGTGGCGGTGTTGCTTACATCCGTGCTGTTGCAAGCCTTGATCCTAAAGTAAAAGGACAAATTGCAGATGAGCAAACAGGGATGGCAATTGTACGCCGTGCTTTAGAAGCACCTATCCGTTGCTTAACTGAAAATGCTGGTATTGATGGATCAATTGTAGTACAAAAAATTAGAGAAGGTAAAGGCGATTATGGATTTAATGCAAGAACAGAGGTTTACGAAAACTTATTTAAAGCTGGTGTAATTGATCCAACTAAAGTAAGCCGTGTAGCATTAGAAAACGCAGCAAGTATTGCTGGTATGTTGCTAACTACCGAGTGTGTAATTGCTGATAAGCCTAAAGAAGAAGCTGCACATAGCCATGGAGCACCAGATATGGGTGGAATGGGCGGATATTAATTTATTAGAACACAATAGTTCTAAACAAGTATAAAATTAAAAATCCCTCTTGCTGAAAAGTAAGGGGGATTTTTATAAATGAGAATAGCTAATTTTTTTAAATAGAATAAAATAGCCAATACCCTTAAAATTCAAATACAGTAATATCTTTAGGGTTATTCATTTTTGTACTTTGTCGTTTACCATTAACCGTTACATGCAGTACACTTACTTGTTCTTTTTTGTAATCGTACATAACATTATCTGTAATACTTATTTTTTTTATAGATGAAATATTACTGGCTTGGAAATAGCAATAAATGCCTTCTTCAATTTGTTCGTAACCAATAAAAGTTAGTGTAGCTTTTTTATCATCAACGGTAATAGCTAAATGTTTTGAAACATAATCTCCTACAATTGTTTGCATTGCCGAGGCATTTTTTGGTGTAACTAAATCAATAGGCGTATTATACGTTTTTCGTAATGCTTTTTCAAAATCGTCGGTAAAAACTTTGCAACTAATTTCCAATGTTTTTTCTTTAGCATTGTGCTCCACCTCTGTTACACTTACAAAAACAGGATGCATAAAAGATAAGTTACTAACCATCAATGTTACAAAAAGCCATTTATATAAAATAATTGCCATTCAGCTATACAAATTTTTTATTTTGTTGTATAAAGAAGATATTTGATTACAAAAGTAGTACCAAAAAATTTAATCAACTTGTTAAATGCAAGATTTTATACTTTATTGTAAGGAAGGGTTGCAACATATTTTAAGCTTTAATGCGTTAGACCATCTTCTTTTCATAATAGCACTATCTGCAATTTATTTGGTAAAAGATTGGAAACAAGTATTGGTATTGGTAACTGCTTTTACTATTGGGCATTCAGTAACTTTACTACTAAGTGTGTACAATATTATTAAATTTAACGAAAGCTGGGTAGAGTTTTTAATTCCTTGTACCATTATAATAACTGCAATATTTAATTTGTTGCTAAAAAATTATGAGGTTAAAAGCTTAAAGCTAAATTATTTTTTTGCATTGTTTTTTGGGTTAATACATGGACTAGGTTATGCAAATACCATTAAATTTATGTTAGCCAAAAACCAAACTATTGGTTGGCCTTTATTTAGTTTTAATTTGGGGTTAGAGCTTGGGCAAATAGTGGTGGTGGCAATTATTTTAACTGGTAGTTATTTAGCAGTAAATAAATTAAAGCTACAGCGTATTTGGTGGATAAGAATTTTGAGTACTGTAGCATTTTTAATAGCTTTAATTATAGTAATACAACGCATACCAAATAATAATGTTTGAAAAAGTAAAACCAATACAACAACATGAGGAAAATTCTTTTTTTATTTTTTGCGGTACTTACATTTTGTACACCAAAAGCACAGGACATAAAAAATAATCCTGGTAGTAATCACGGAAATAAGTTTGAGCAATTAGGAACTATTTTACCTACGCCAAACGAGTATCGCACTGCTAGTGGAGCACCTGGGCCAAAGTATTGGCAGCAGCGTTGCGATTATGATATTACTTGTGAGTTAGATGAACCTAACAGAAGGCTAACGGGTAAAGAAACAATTACTTACTTTAATAACTCACCCGACGTATTAACTTTTATATGGTTGCAGTTAGATGAAAATGAACACAGTACTACAAATAACAGTGGTTATCAAGGCAGCAACTTTATGCCAAAAACAATTACCGAAAACGAAATACAAAGGTTTAGTGGTAAAATTGATAAGGATAAGGAATATGGTTTTAACATAACTAGAATAGCAGATGCTGCTGGCAAATTATTAACCTATACCATTAATAAAACAATGATGAGAGTTGAGTTGCCAATGGCATTAAAACCTGGTCAGCAATTTATTTTTAGGGTAGATTGGAATTATAATATTATAGAGCGTACAAAATATGGCGGAAGAGGTGGTTACGAAAATTTTCCTGAGGATGGAAACGATTTGTTTACTATGACACAATGGTACCCACGCCTTTGTGTGTATAGCGATAACCAAGGTTGGCAAAACCATCAATTTGTAGGTACAGGAGAGTTTACATTAACTTTTGGAAACTTTAAAGTTGCCATGACAGTACCTGCCGATCATGTAGTAATGAGTACTGGGCAAGGGCAAAACTATGCAGCAATATTATCCCCCAAAGAAATGCAACGTTGGACGGCTGCACAAACTGCAAAAGATGTTACTGAAATTGTAACTTTAGATGAAGCCACAGCAAAAGAAAAAACAAAATCTACCGCAAAAAAAACATGGATTTTTAAAGCAGATATGGTTAGGGATTTTGCTTGGGGAAGCAGCCGTAAATTTATATGGGATGCAATGCCTGCAATGGTTAGTGGTAAAAAAGTAATGTGTATGAGTGCTTATGGTAAAGAAGCTTATGCATTGTATCGCAAGTTTAGTACAAAGGCTGTGGCACATACCATTAAAACATATTCTAAATTTACTATTCCTTATCCTTACCCAACAGCACAAAGTTTAGAAGCTGCTAACGGTATGGAATACCCTATGATATGTTTTAATTTTGGAAGATGTGAAAAAGATGCCAACGGAAATTATTCTGCCAATAGCACTTACAGCGAAGGAACAAAAAATGGCATGTTGGGAGTAGTGATACATGAGGTTGGTCATAACTTTTTTCCAATGATTATAAATAGCGATGAACGCCAATGGAGTTGGATGGATGAAGGTTTAAACTCTTTTGTTGAATATTTGACGGAGGAATTATGGGACAATAAATTTCCAGTTGGCAAAGGCCCTGCTTATAAAATTGTTGATTATATGAAGTTGCCTAAAGATCAACTTGAGCCTATAATGACCAATAGTGAAAATATTATT
This sequence comes from Bacteroidota bacterium, assembly GCA_031408315.1. Lineage (GTDB taxonomy): Bacteria > Bacteroidota > Bacteroidia > Chitinophagales > Chitinophagaceae > Ferruginibacter. The sequence goes on along the minus strand of JANNWD010000017.1, from coordinate 7,387 downwards.
CAATTTGGTCCAAATGCTTACAGTAAGCCTGCCACTGGGTTAAACATTTTAAGAGAAACCATTATGGGTAGAGACTTATTTGATTATGCCTTTAGAGAATATGCAAGGAGATGGGCATTTAAACATCCCACACCTGCCGATTTGTTTAGAACTATGGAAGATGCTAGTGCCGAAGATTTAGATTGGTATTGGAGAGGATGGTTTTATGGTACAGATGCTTGTGATATTTCTTTAGATACCGTTAAATGGTCAAATTTAAATACTGAGGTAAGTAATAGGCCCGTTACACCGGGTGCAAGTACAAATAAAGTACCAGTAGCAAAACCACAATTAAATAATTTTGATGATATTTCTAAAATACGCAATAGAGTAGATAAAAATATAATTTTTGCGACAGATGCCGATGAGAGCCTAAGAGATTTTTATTGGAGGTATGATAGAGGCATAGCAAAAATAGACAGCACACCTTTTGAAGTTACAAGACCAGCAATGGCAGTAGATACTTTTACTGAAGCTCAACGTTTTAATATTGCAGGAAATAAAAACATGTACGAACTTACATTTAGCAATAAAGGAGGATTAGTAATGCCAATTATTATTGAATGGACGTTTAAAGATGGTACAAAGGAAATAGATAGAATAGGCGTAAATGTGTGGCGTAAAAATGAGAATAAGGTTACTAAAACATTTATGAAAAATAAAGACGTAGCATATATTCAAATAGATCCTATGAAGGAAACTGCTGATATAAATACAAGTAATAATAGTTGGCCTACATTTACAGAACCTAGTAAGTTTCAATTATTTAAAGCCCGTAGTGGGGGTAATGCAAGAGGAGCTGGTAGTGGCAATAACCCAATGCAAAAAGAAATTAAGTAAAGTAAATAACCTTTTTTTATAGCAACGGCATAAATATTTTAAATATTTATGCCGTTTTTTCTTTGAAAAGTTAATTTTTAATATAACTTTGTATAAACTTTTATACCTATTGAATATTCCTACTCCAATATCTTCATAAATAAACCTAAACCTGTCCATCTTCTTATTAAATAGCTGATAAAAATCTTTTGTCTTAGTTAAACATTAACCTTATTGTGTTATCTCTTAAACTAAACAAATGAAAAAAATTATTACCTTTTTATCCTTATTGGTATTATTATCAATGGGTACAACTAAATTAATGGCTCAATGTACTTTTATTAGCCCAACAGTAGAAATTAGTAATATAGGAACAGATGTAAATGGTAATTGTGAAGTTACCATGAACTTATCCTTTGATATTATTACTAATTCAGGAAACAAAATCATTTTTATTCATTTATGGCGTCAGGTAAACTATCCTGATTTAAATTATAGCTGTAATCAATGCCAACCATCTGCCGCAAACCTAATGAATACAATTGCCAATTTTGTTATTGATAATAATGGAGCATCCCCTGTTTTTTTAAGCAGTTATGGGCCTGCAAACACTGTTGCGGTTAAAACATCAACTAATAATCCAGGTTTAACTATTCAAAAAACTAGCTCTACTAATGTTGGGGCAGATAAAATTATAATATCTAATGTTAAAGTTATTTTGCCTGGGGCCTGTACAAATAGTTTTAGTTTTCAAGGAGATGCATGGTCTAGTAACGCCAATAACAACAACCCTGTTGTTCATTGTGCTATGGAAGGCTTTATAGTTGGCGGTACCGATCCTTCAATAACAACCACAAGATCTTGTTTAGCTTACTCGTTACAGGTTTCAACCATTAGTGCATCAAAAAATATTTATTATGATGTTTATATGGATGATGGTGATGGTGTTTTTGAAACGTCAGATATTTTGGTAAATAGTGTGCCAAGTTCAAGTGCAATAACTGTAACTCCAACAACTACTTATAATTCGGGTACAATATTTTTACCAGCTCCTTATAATGCAGCACCTTACACTACCAGAAAAATGTTTGTAGCATTAAGTTCAGTAGGACAAAGTTTTATTGGGCTTACAACAATTGCACCTTTCCCTGGCAGCTGTGGTGTAGCACCAATCATTTTATCTGATTTTTTTGCTTATAGAAAAACTAGTAGTTTGGTACAACTATCTTGGAAAACACAAACCGAAATAAATGCCAAAGGGTTTGAAATAGAAAGAAAAACTGATAACGGATATGTGAAAGTGGGCTATGTTGTAGCAAAAAATAGTCAAAATGGGGCTAGTTATTCTTTTCAAGATAATAATACCGGAAAAAGCATAAGCCTTTATAGAATTAAGATGATTGACCAAAACGGTACGTTTAAATTAACTGAAGTAAGAAGTGTTAAAGGAAATGCAACCGCATCCGATTTTACAATTTTCCCTAACCCAAGCACAGGAACTACTAAAGTTTCTATAAGTGATATTTCCGAAAATACAGATGTTCAATTAATAGATAATAATGGTAGAGTAATTAAAACAATTGCAGTTACCAATGGCAATGCCCTTGAATTAAATAACCTGCAAAAAGGCATTTATTTAGTAAGAATAGTAAATAAAAATACAGGGGAATCGACTACAAAAAAACTAACTGTACTTCAATAATATTTTTTATTGTTTGAAAAAAAGTCGCTCAAAATTTTGAGCGGCTTTTTTATTTTGTAACTTTCCTACATGAAGCCCTTTTTATTTTTAATACTATTTTTATGTACAAGTTTTTACGCATTTTGTGGCAGTGTAGATACCGTTTCTATATTTAGCACATCTATGCAAAAGCAAATAAAATGTGTAGTAATAAAGCCTAGTAATTATAAAAAGAGAAAAAACTTTGCTGTAGTTTATTTATTACATGGGCATAGTGGTAATTATAGCAATTGGATAATTAAGGTGCCACAATTAAAAAAATATGCCGATGATTTTGAATTACTAATTGTATGCCCCGATGGAGCTTACAGCAGTTGGTATTTTGATAGCCCCATAGATACAACATACCGCTACGAAACACATATTGCAACAGAATTGGTTAATTACATTGATAGTCATTATAAAACTAATCCATCTCCGCAAAAAAGAGCAATTACTGGTTTAAGCATGGGTGGGCATGGAGCATTGTTTTTAGCACTAAAGCATTCAACAATTTTTGGTGCAGCAGGCTCAATGAGTGGGGGAGTAGATTTAAACGAAAGCAAAAATAAATTTGATATAGCAAAACGTATTGGCGATACCATTTTATATGCCAATAACTGGCATAATTTTACTGTGGTAAACCTTATTGAAAATTACACAACATCTAACCAAAAAATAATTTTTGATTGCGGCATTAGTGATTTTTTTATAAAAGGCAACAGGCTATTGCATCAAAAAATGGTAGCCCTAAAAATTCCTCATACATATATAGAACGAGAGGGTGAACATAATTGGGCGTATTGGCAAAATGCGGTACAGTATCAATTGTTATTTTTTAAAAATTATTTTAAAAAGTATGAAGGAAATTAATTATTATACGTTCTTCCATCCCTAATTACATTTTTCTTTCCCTTATTTTTCTTTTCCCACTCTAGCATTTCTGCTGTTTTCGGAATCTCTTTTTTCTTTTCGTTTGTAGTAGTTTTTGGCACAACTGCAACGGCATTAGGGTCTTTTTCCAAAGCACCTCTATCATATTTCTCCATTTTTACTAACCGGCCAGTACCTGGTTCAAACCATTTCCACTCCCCATGTCTTACACTATATTGCTCAGCTTTTACAATTTTAAAATCCACAATTTCGTTGTTGCCGCTTCCATAAACGGGTATAGTATCGTAAGGGGTTTCTGGGTCGTAACCTTTCCAGTTTTCTTCCTTTAATAAATCTCCCAAAAAGGTATAATACTGTTGTAGCCCATGTTTACCGCCCAATTTGTATTGTTCTACACCAATAATATCACCCTCCAAACTATACAAACGCCACACACCTTCTTTCTTATCATTTTTATAAATGCCTTCCTCTTCATAGCCCTCGTTGCCACGTTGCGGTTCTACCCTTGTCAACCATTTGCCGTTCTTTAATTTTTTAGCATCTGTATAATTTAAGGTATCTCCTTCGGCCGTACGTTTAAAACTTTGTGCAAATCCACTCGTCAAAAAAAGCAATAATGTTATTGATGTAAGCAACAGTTTATGTACTTTTAAATTCTGCATATCAAAAATTTTATTTTTATGAACCAAACTTTAATTTCTTTAATCAGCATTTGTGGCGTCGCACTCTTGTACAATAGATTCTTTACTCAACGTTCTCCGCAATCGCTTCACAAAATCGCAGTTAAAATTACATTTTTAGTTGGTTGCATAAATGTTAATTATTTGTATGCACAAATTAAGCCAACTTTGGCAAACGAACGCTTAGCAGGTTTACAAAAACGTAAAATTTTAAACGAAAAATCGTTACTAAAAAATATTACTTACACTAGTATTGGCCCCACACAAATGAATGGCAGAGTGGTAGATGTAGAAGTAAATCCCAACGACCCAACTGAATTTTACATCGCCTATGCAAGTGGCGGATTATTTTATACCACCACCAACGGACAAAGCCTTACACCCATTTTTGATAATGAAGATGCTTTTAGCATTGGCGATATTGCTGTTAAGTGGAGTAAAAAAATAGAGAAAGGTTTATTAGGTACTACCGAAAACTTATTATCCAATAACGAAATTTGGGTAGGCACCGGCGAAGTAAACAGCAGCCGTAGTAGCTACAGCGGTATTGGTGTTTATAAAAGCAACGATAATGGTAAAAATTGGCAATATTTAGGCTTGCCCGAAAGCCATCATATTGGTAAAATAGTTTTGCATCCCACAAATTCAAATGTAGCATGGGTTGCTGCATTAGGTCATTTATATTCTCCCAATAAAGAACGTGGCGTTTTTAAAACAGTCGATGGCGGAAAAACCTGGAAACATAGTTTGTTTGTAGATGAAAATACTGGTGCAGTTGAAATGGACATCAATCCAAAAAATCCCAATGAAATTTACGCAGCCATGTGGTACAGAGAGCGTAGAGCTTGGGATTGGAAGGAGAGTGGTAAAACATCTGCGGTATATAAAAGTAACGATGGTGGCGATACTTGGAAGCCTATAACCCTTGCAGGTAGCGGTTTTGCCGTAGGCGATAAAATTGGTAGAATTGGTGTAGCAGTACATGCAAATAATCCAAACATTGTTTATGCAGTAGTAGATAATAATAATTTAAAACCCGATACGGCAAAAAAGAAAATAGATACAACTAAATATCAATTAGAAGAGTTTAAAATAATTACTAAAGAAAATTTTGCTTTACTTAATGATAAAAAGTTAGATAGCTTTTTAATTAAAAACGGCTTTGATGCAAAATATCGCAGCACAACTGTAAAAAATTTAATTGCTACAGATAAATTAAAATCTACAGTTGTTTACGATTGGTTGGTTGCCGATGATGGGTTTCAAAATGCAGGAATTATTGGTTGCGAATTATATAAAAGTGAAGATGCTGGTGCTACTTGGAAAAAAGCAAACAAAAAAGAAATATCTACCTACAATACTTATGGATATTATTTTGGTAAACTAAGTGTAAGTGCAACAGATGAAAATAAAGTAGTGATTTTAGGCTTTAATTGTTTGTACAGTGATAATGGCGGAAAATCATTTATTATAAAAGATAAAAGCAATACACACCCCGATTGGCACAGTTGCTGGATAAATCCAAACCGAGATGGACATTGGGTTGCAGGGCATGATGGGGGTTGCAATATTACTTACGATTATGGTAAGCATTGGTTTAAAGTAACGAATAATGCAGTTGGTCAATTTTATGCCGTAACAACAGATGATGCAAAACCGTACAACGTTTACGGCGGCTTACAAGACAATGGTACTTGGTTTGGCAATAGCAAATTAAATGCACAATTTGATGAAGATGAAGAGCCTGAAATTGAAGCGGATGCTTACAATTGGAAAAGTATAGGCGGCGGCGATGGTATGCAAGTACAAGTAGATGCAAGAGATAATAAAACAGTGTACAGTGGTTATCAATTTGGATTTTATAATAGAAGAAATATTGAAGGTGGTAGAGGAGTAAGCATACACCCTATGCATGATTTGGGTGAGCAAAAATTACGCTACAATTGGCAAACACCTATTTGGTTGAGTAAACATGGACCAGATGTTATTTATTACGGAAGTAACAAATTTCATCGTAGTTTAAACAAAGGCGAAAAGTTAGAAGCCTTAAGTACAGATTTAACCAATGGAAAAAAAGAAGGTAAAATTCCTTTTGGTACGCTAACCACAATTGTAGAAAGTCCATTAAAATTTGGATTAGTATATGTAGGCACTGATGATGGAAATATTCATATAACAAAAGATGGTGGTTATACATTTACAAATATTAGCAAATCATTACCTGTGGCTGTTCCTCAAGGGTTGTACGTAAGCCGTGTAATGCCATCTGCATATAAAGAAGGAAGAGTGTATGTTACGCTAAATGGATATAGAAACGATAATTTTATGCCCTACCTTTTAGTTAGCGAAAACTTTGGTACTACTTGGCAACAGCTTGGTACCGACTTACCAGCCGAGCCATTAAACGTAATTAAGGAAGATCCTAAAAATGAAAATATTATTTATGTAGGTAGCGATAATGGTGTGTATGCAAGTTTTGATATGGGCAAAAATTTTATGAGCATGTTTGGCAAAAATTTGCCTAGAGTACCAGTGCATGATATAGCTATTCAACAACGAGACAACGAAATAATAATTGGCACACATGGTCGTAGTGCATACACTACTAAGTTAGACGAAGTTCAAAAAGCATATATGCTATTTATTAAAAAATAGCGTATACACATTGCTTTGTATTCTTAGTTTTCTTTGTTTCTTTGTGTGAAATAAAATAAAATATAATGGAATTACTACAACAATTTGAAGCCGCAAAAGAACAAACAAAATCGTTTGCCGAAAAACCAGATAACGAAACCTTATTAAAATTATATTCCTTATACAAGCAAGGTGCAGAGGGTGATATAAATATTGAAGAGCCAACCAATATGTTTGATTTTGTAGGCAAAGCAAAATATAATGCTTGGAATGCACTAAAAAGCACCAGCAAGGAAACTGCAATGCAATCTTATATTGAATTGGTAAATGAAGTAAGTAAAAAATAAATTACTTCTTCAAATATCTTTCTAACCATTGGTGTTGCTCCCAAAGCATGTGCAAAATATTTTCTTTTGCAGCGTAGCCGTGGCTTTCGTAAGGAAGTTGTACAAAACGTACAGTACCTCCATGTCCTTTAATGGCATTATACAATCTTTCACTTTGTATAGGAAAAGTACCAGGGTTATTATCGGCTTCGCCATGAATCATTAATAATGGCGTTTTTATTTTATTAGCATAACTAAAAGGACTCATTTTAAAA
>JANNWD010000016.1:0-1645 GCA_031408315.1 Bacteroidota bacterium | reverse complement strand
CTCGACAAGCTCGAAATGACAACACGCGGAGGTCATTTCGAGTAGCTGATCCGCGTTAGGCGGAAAAGCGTATCTATTTCGAAGCTCACACACCAACAGATTGCTTCTATGTTGTAATGCAAGTTTATTTTCAATTATTTTCAAAATATAGCTTGTTATTGTTGTTTTCTTGTTGGAATGGGCAATAATCATCCAAGCCCGTGTGTAAGGGATTATTCTCATTTCAACAAGAAGTACATTATTAAATACCTTTTCAACAACCTTCAATAAGCAGATAAAAACTGCATTTCCTTTTTTAGTTTTTAAAAGAGCCCGTAGACTTCGTTTGAGCAGACAAGCCGCATGCAATCTGTATCGGTAACTCTTTGTAAATATATTGATTGGTACTAATATGTTAATTTTTTGTATGCTTGTTTGTTCACAAGCACAAATTGTATTCTAGTTATTAATTTTCTTGCTATTCTAATAATAGCTTTGTTTGGCACCATACGTTTGCAATATTCATGATATGCTCTCATTAATGCAGGATCGTATCGTATTGCTATCCACGAGCTTTCTATTAGCATTCTTCTTAGTAAATGATTACTACGATAAGTTATATGTCCGTGTACTTCTTTTTCTCCACTACTATGCATTGTTGGAACTAGTCCTATGAAACTGCATAATTTGTCGGTACTCTCGAATCTTTCTATCTTATCTATTTCTGTTAAAAATGTCATGCCTGTTATTAAACCAATACCTGGTACACTTTGCAATAATTCAGCATTTACTTTATATTCTTCCCTTTGAGAAAGATGCCTTATTTTTTTAGTAACATCAAGTATATTAGATCGTAAAGATTCTATTTCTTGTATAAGTATGTCTATAGAAAATTTACCGCTTTCGCTTTTCATTTCAATTGATTTTAACCAACCCATAAATCGCTTTGACCAATGACCTGATTGATTAAATGAATTTGGAATAGGGATACCATGAAAATTAAGAAATCCTTTTATTCGAGATTTGTAACGAACTGCATCTTTAACTAATAGATGTCGAATTCGAACAAGCCCTCTATCTTCAACACTTTTTTCCGATGGAATATAAATAGCATTCAAATTGCCACTACGAAGCCCTTTGGCTATTTTTACGCTATCGCGTTTGTCTTCTTTTTGTACTTGCTCTTTTTGAGTAGTTGGAATATCTGCCGGATTAACCACCATCGAATTTACTCCTAATTTTTCTAATTCCCGATGTATCCAAAAACCACAAAAACCTGCTTCGTAAGCACTATGATACGTGCCTCCTGAAAAATTAGCTTGTAAATAATTTACTAATGTCCCTACAGATGGAGCTTGTGAAAAGCTTTTATGTGTTGCATGTTCGGTCATAATACTTACTTGCCAACTTTTTTTGTGTACATCAAATCCAATATAAATGTTTTCTCCTGTAAAATCTTTTATCTTTGTTTTCATATGTATAAGTTTTTTTAAACTTACACATTACAAACATAAGGGCTTCGTGCCTCGCAATGACGTTACGATAAAAATCTCGCTCTCATATTTCGGAGCGGGATTTTTTGTAAATTTGTTCCTATATATTTATGAAATGAGAATTTATATTGATACATCTGTGGTTGGAGGAATTTTTGACGACAAGTTTTCTG
>JANNWD010000015.1:0-12223 GCA_031408315.1 Bacteroidota bacterium | reverse complement strand
AAAGGCTTCCACCCTTTTCAAAAATTCTACCAATCCTTTTTTCAATAGCTTCATCCTTAAGCACTGGTGGTGCATGGTGTGGCTTTATTCTAGCATCAAAAATTAAATTAGTACAACCCCAATGTTTGTGTTGGGTAAAACTATTTACACCATTTATGTCATGCGATGGGTTACACCGAGTAAACGTAACCCATAAAAAATTATTTAACGTTTCACTTACAAAACTTGCATCATCACACACAATAATAAAAGGAACAGTTGAAAGTTGAGCTGTAAAAATTGAAAGCTGTTGATTAAGTTTTTCTAATTCGTTACTAGCGTTTTGGTAAGTGGTAAACTCATTTGTTTGCAACGCAATAATGCCTGGCATAACTAGTTTTGCATTTTCAAAGTACTGCAAGTTTTTAAAACCTTCAGGCACTTCATTAGTTAATTCTCTTCTTACATCGCCGTAGGCAGCAATTACCACTTTGCTACCACTGTTTAAACTTTCGCCACTATAATCTAATGTATCAATACTTGTTTTGGTGTAAAAATGAATATCTCTACTTAAATCAATTCTTTGTAAAATAAATTGAAAGTAGTTTTGAATATTGTGAGTAGATAATTGATTGGTATCGTCGGCGGTTATAAATAAAAATTTAGCCAAACTTAATTGCCCTGTACCCAAAACATGATTGGCAATAGTTAGTAATTCCGCCGGTTGTTTTGTTTGTACATAAGGTGTATATCTTTCGCTACCAATGGCTAACAACAAAGGATGAACACCTGCAGCATCAACGGCATTTACTTCTTTTAAACCTGGTACTTCATTTTGTATTGCACTGCCTGTTATTTCATGTATTAATTGTCCAAAGCTTGTATCTTCTTGCGGAGGCCTACCAACAACAGTAAATGCCCAAATGGCATTTTTTTTGGCATATACTTTATGCACTTTCATCAATGGAAAATTATGCTGCAAACTGTAATAACCAAGGTGGTCACCAAAGGGCCCTTCGGGCTTATTTTCATTTGGATAAACTTCCCCAGTAATTACAAAATCAGCATCGGTACTAAGGCAATAACCATCTTTATAAATGTATCTAAATCTTCTATTGCCCAACACTCCTGCAAAAGTCATTTCACTGATTCCTTCGGGCAAAGGCATTACAGCCGCTACTGAATGTGATGGTGGACCACCAACAAATACGCTAACTTTTAACGGTTTATTTTTTTTATTGGCTTTGGTTTGATGAACACCGATACCTCTATGCAATTGGTAATGCAACCCAATTTCTTCATTTTGTATATATTCATTCCCACTTAATTGAATACGATACATACCCAAATTTGCATTCATTATTCCTGGCTTGTCAATATCTTCCGTATAAACTTGCGGTAAGGTTACAAATGCTCCACCATCCATTTTCCAATGTGTAACCTGTGGTATATCTTCTATTTTTATTTCTTGAAAAAGAATAGGTTTTTGAATAGGATTTTTTAGGGGCAAAGCTTTTAAAGCAGCTAATCCAGCTCTAAAATTTTTTATTGGATTTTTTATTGCAGCAATGGGGTTGTTTTTTATTTCGATAAGTTGTTGAACTTGTTTTAACGTATCTCTAAAAATAAATTTGCTACGTTCTATTGTACCAAAAATATTACTAGCTGTTTTAAATTTACTACCTTTTACATTTTCAAATAACAAGGCAGGGCCTCCAGCTTCATATACTCGTAAATGGATGGCTGCCATCTCTAAAAACGGATCAACTTCTTCCGTAATACGAGTGAGTTGATTGTTCTTTTCTAAATCCAGTAAACATTCTTCTAATGAACTGTAAGCCATATTTTGCGGTTATTTTGTAAATGTAAAACAGATATGCAGCTTTATTGTTTATTTATATTTAAACTTTGAACTAGAGATGACATCTTTTTAAAAGAAGTCATCTCTTAGCTATTTCTAAAGCAATTAATAAACTGTGGGGCAAGCGGTATTTCTTTTTTTAAATTTTCCTAGCTTTTCTTGTTTTCGCTTTGGTGGCGGTATTCTAAATTGAAATGATAGACCAGTAAAAAAATACAAATCTTTATTTTTAGGATTGCCTCTTTGTGTACCTTCTGTAGGATAAGTTGCACCAACATTTACTTCATCTTCTCTAAAAGCCAATACCACAGCGTCGTTACCAGCTTTTATTAGCAAAGTATTTCTATCTACATAAGTTGTACTAACATCATCTAAATAATCAGTAAAAGTTTTACGTACTCCTGCAAAAATGCTAAAGCGTTTATTATTGCTTAAGGCCCAAGTAAGGCCACCACCAAAGGGTATAGAAAATTGTGTTGTTTTATAGGCTTTTCTATTTTGAAAAAAGCCTTGTCCTTCGGTTTTTAATTTTTGTAAATAAACCACTGCACCACTTTCAGTTTTTGTATATGGACTAAAATTAAATATAGCTAAGCCTGTAAAAAAATGTGGCGTTATTTTATAGGTATATAAATCAAAAAGGTTATATTGAAATTGTAATGAAAACTCTGTTAAATCGCTAGTAAAACTAAGGTTACGGCTTTTGGATTTGGTGCTGTACTTGTCATGTCCACCAATTTTACCATTGTATAAATTAGCGTTAATAATCATTCTTGTATTTAGCTCAACACTAAATCCAATACCATAAGCAGGATAAATAAGTTTTGGAATTTTGTCGTTACCTAAATCGCCACTATAATGACTTAGGCCACCAAATAGGTTAAAAAATCTATTTTGAGCAAATACGTTTTTATTAAAAAAAAGTACGAATACAAACAAAAATCTAAGCATAACTTTTATAAGTTGATGTTAGTTGAAAAACCGTTACAATAATTTCTATTTTTTCAAATACATTACTTCTTTAACAAGTTTTACAGTACGAGGCACATCGGGCAGATAGGCTGCAACTAAATTTGGTGCATAATGCATTGGAGCATCGGCACTACAAATGCGGCGTATTGGCGCATCTAAGTAATCAAAGCCTTCTTTTTGTATGCGGTAAGCAATTTCCGAAGATACTGAGGCAAATGGCCATTGCTCTTCTACAATTACTAAACGATTTGTTTTTTTAACACTTTCTAAAATAGTAAACCAATCTAACGGACGAATAGTTGCCACATCAATCACCTCTGCTTCAATACCTTCTTTGGCTAATTCTTCAGCAGCACCTAACGCCACTTTCATCATTTTGTTAAACGATACTATAGTTACATCCTTACCTTCTCTTTTCACAAAACATTTACCAATAGGCAATACATATTCTTCTTCTGGCACTTCACCTTTTTCGCCATACATTACTTCACTTTCCATAAAAATTACTGGATCGTCATCTCTAATAGCCGCTTTTAATAAACCTTTAGCATCGTAAGGGTTACTAACAGATATTACTTTTAAACCGGGAATATTTGCATACATACTTTCAAATGCAGTACTGTGTTGTGCTCCTAACTGCCCAGCACTTCCATTTGCACCTCTGAACACAATTGGGCAACCTACTTGTCCGCCACTCATGGCTAGCATTTTACTAGCTGTATTTAAAATTTGATCTAGTGGTAATACGGCAAAATTCCATGTCATAAACTCTACAATAGGGCGTAATCCGTTTTGTGCTGCACCTACAGCAATTGCCGTAAACCCAAGCTCAGCGATAGGTGTATCAATAATACGTTTTTCTCCAAACTCATCTAGCATACCTTGGCTTACTTTATAAGCACCATTGTATTCTGCCACTTCTTCACCCATTAAAAGTACTCTTTCATCTCTACGCATTTCTTCTTGCATAGCTTCTCTAAGGGCTTCTCTAAATGCTATTTGACGCATATTACTGATTATTTTTGTGCAAATTTATTGCATTGGGGTTAGATGAACAAATTGGTATTTTAACCATTTTAAGCACTCAAACAACTATCTCTCAACATTTTCATATACACCAATCCTTTTTGCTTAGCAAAAGCAATATTATTTTTTGGGATAGAATGAGTGTTAGTATAAAATTCAACAGCTTTTTCAATACTACTTTCTCTTAACAAATGTAACATTGGGTAAATAGAACGATTGGTATAATTTTCAGCATCGTCTTCTTTACTATTGGCAAATAAATAATTAGGATGAAAACTGGCAAGCTGATAAATGCCTTCATACTTTTTCTTTTTCAAAAGGCTTTCTGCTTTTGATACAAATTGTAAATAATCATCAAAGTTTTTGTGTGCATTAGCAAAAATTAAAAAACTTGTATCTGTTTTAGGATTATTATCTAAAAAAATAAGTTCTGCAAATAATGCATCTAAACATATCGATGAAAGAATGCTTTCCTCCACTTGGTATTTTACTTTGTTATCCTTAACTACTTTGGCTGCAAAGGGACAAAAATTACAAGCAATAACTACATTGTTAATCCAGTTTTGGGTTTGTGTAATTATTTGTTGGGGAGATGTCATTTAGCTATTTAAAATTAATGCTGAAACCAAATTTCGGTTGCACCGTATCCATATAAAGGATTAAATTGGTTTACAAAAGATTTTACTTCGTTTTTTATTTTTAAAATTTGATGTATTTCGTCTCTAAGTTTTCCCTCTCCTACGCCGTGTATAATTATTAAGTTTGGCTGACGATGTGCTACAGACAAATCATAAAATTTTTGGAAGCTTTTTAATTGCAAGGTCATTATTTCAAAATTAGATAAATGCTTGTAGCTGTCTGTAATTTTTTCTATATGCAAATCCACTACACTTCTTGCCGGCTCTAAATGTTGTCGAACTTTGTTGGCATCGTAAATTTTAAATCCTGCATTACCCAGTTTACTTAAATCCACTTTTTCTTCTTCTACTTTATCAGGATAAATATCAAACAATAAATAACCAAAAGTAGCTTCGTTTTTAAGTTGTATTTCTTCTATTTTTTTAAATAGTTGTTTAGCTTTTATTTTTAGCGATGTTTCGTAAAAAGGGGCTTTCTTTTTATCCAAATTTTTTAACGAAAATTCAAAATCAAACCTTGGGCTATCGCTAAGGTCTTCAAAAGCTACATTGTGCAAATAAAAATCGGCAAAGGGCTCTATAGTATTTTTTAATTGAAAATTGCTATTGCCACCAATCATGCAATTGTAGGTAAAATTGTATGGTGTATTACTTTGATTGATTAAGTGAATTTTAAGTTTTTCTACTACATCATCATCAAAAACATCTTTATCAAAAATAGGTAAAAAATTAAGTATAACACCTTCTTCTTTTTTGGGTTGTGTTACTGTTTTTTCTTTTCGTACTTGATCTATATATACTTTCTTTTTTTCTACAGGCTTTTTCTCCGAAAACATTTTAAAGTAAGGAAAATCTATTTGCTCCATATATGCAGGAAAACGAACGCCTTTAACGTCAATCATCACCATTTTTTCATTGATTATTTCAACCACTTTGCCTTCTTCTTGTGTAAGCAGTACCAGTATTTTATCGCCAATTTCGTATTTCATATAAGTTGCTCTTACCTAAGTGGTATTTTTTATTTGTGTAATTAGCAAAATTACGAAAGGAAAATTGTTTTGTCTTTTTTATTCACCGGAGAGAAAAGAGGAAAAGAGGTTTACGCAGAGATTTGCAAGACTACTGTAGTTTAAAAAACTACTGTAGTCATTGTTTGAAACTCAAAGAGATTGCTTTAACAAAAATGGCAATGAATTTAAAGCGTTGAATAAAGATTTGGTGTACAAGAGTGGTTATTATTATCTTTTTACAAAAAAGAAAATATAACTAAGAATACTTGCCACCAATGATAAATAGATATTCAACTGCTAAGTACATAATTACTCATTATCAAACTTGTCCAAAAAATTTGGACCACTTTGCTTTGGTTGCTCAGGTTCAATTATATCTTTTTGATTTGCCAACTTACTTTTCTTAAATCCATAAGCAAAATATACAATTAACCCTATGCCTAACCAAGCTAAAAACCAAAGCCAGTTTGCTTTTGTCATACCAGTAAGTAAATACATACAAGTTATTAAACCCATAAGCGGTATCAACGAATATTTTTTAATGACTGTAAAAATGGCGATTGTAATGGCACTTAACCAAAAAATAATTAACGATAAATTAGGCGTAGCTAAATCCATAAAACTTTTTTTGCCAGAGGTATAATCTGCATTGCTGCTAAAATCAAAATTAAACATATCGCTAAAATATGTTTTTGATAAAACGCAAACACCAATTAATGCACCAATTACAATTAAGGGAAAAATAAACTGTCCGTTTATAAAAGGTAAATTAAATTTTCCAGCTTCTTTTTCTCTACGAGGAATTAATAATACACCGCCACACACTAATACAAATGCAAATAATGTTGCAATGCTTGTAAAATCTAACACAAAGGTTTTATCTGTAAATAAAATAGGTACACCCACTACAAAACCAGTTACAATAGTTGCAAATGATGGTGTTTTAAATTTGCTGTGTATTTTTTGAAACACTGGAGGTAATAATCCATCTCTGCTCATACTCATCCAAATACGTGGCTGTCCCATTTGAAAAACTAGTAACACACTTGTCATAGCTATTACAGCACAAATGGATACCAAAAATTGCATCCAACCAATATTTAAGTTTTGTGGCTCAAAAATAAAAGCTAAAGGATCGCCAACACCATCAAAATTTTTGTAGTGTACTGCACCTGTTAACACCAACGT
This sequence comes from Bacteroidota bacterium, assembly GCA_031408315.1. Lineage (GTDB taxonomy): Bacteria > Bacteroidota > Bacteroidia > Chitinophagales > Chitinophagaceae > Ferruginibacter. The sequence goes on along the minus strand of JANNWD010000015.1, from coordinate 5,549 downwards.
TAACAGTATATATACCACTGTACAAATTACTAAGGAGTAAACCATTCCTCTTGGTAAATCTCTTTGTGGGTTTTTACTTTCTTCTGCTAACACACTAACAGCATCAAAGCCAATGTAGGCAAAGAATACGCCGCTAACGGCAGCCATTACGCCACTAAAGCCGTTGGGCATAAACGATTTTACACCTGCATCATTAACTGGTGTCCAATTAAAAGTAAGTCCGTTTGAAAAAACTAAGTAACCACCTACTAAAATAATTAATCCTACTACTGCCATTTTTAAAATAACCATTAGGTTACTAAAATTTCGGCTTTCCTTTATTCCTCTATACACTAAATAAGTAATTAATACATTAATAACTAAAGCAGGTATGTCAACAATCATTCTAAGTCCACCAATTATTGGTGCTGTATTCCATGCTTTAATAAGTTCTTGATTGTTGCTTCCATCGGCAACGGCATGTTTGGCTTCCATGTAACTAGTGCTTAAATATTCTGGTATATGCATACCTATTTTACTTAAAAACGAAGTAAAATAATCGCTCCAACTAAAGGCTACATAAATATTACCAATGCTGTATTCCATTATTAAAGCCCAGCCAATTATCCAAGCAAATAATTCGCCAAAACTAGCATAGGCATAAGTATAAGCACTACCAGCAACAGGAATGCGGCTGGCAAATTCGCTATAACAAAATGCAGTAAAAGCACATGCGATGGCTGTAATAATAAATAATATTACAACACCTGGCCCTCCATTAAATACGGCTCCGCCAAGGCTACTAAAACTACCTGCACCAAATATAGCTGCAATACCAAAAAAGGTAAGGTCTCTAGCACTTAGTACTCTTTTTAATCCGCCTCCGCCATGGGCATCATCACTTCCTTCGGATAAAATGGTAGATATTTTTTTTGTTCTAAATAAAGAATTAGCCATGTTGGTTTTGGTTTGAAGTAGTAAATTAAGGAAAATTATTTTTTGCCAAGATTATTACAGCATCTTTTTTACCAACACTGCTAACACTGCACCAATTATTGGTGCTACAACGGGTATCCAACTATAGCACCAATCGCTATCTCTTTTATTTTTTATTGGTAAAATAAAGTGCATTATTCTTGGTCCTAAATCTCTTGCTGGGTTTATAGCATAACCAGTGGGGCCACCCAATGATAAACCAATACCAAATACTAATAACGCTACAGGCAACGCATTTAAAGCACCAAGGTTTACACTTTGACCATTATTACTCATTGTTAAAATGGCTAGCATAAAAGCAAATGTGCCAATTATTTCGGTAATAATATTGTGAGCAGTATTTCGTATTGCAGGAGCATTACAAAAAGTAGCTAATTTTAAATCGGCATCGGTAGTTTCATCAAAATGTTGTTTATAGGCAACCCATACTAAAAATGCCCCAACCATTGCACCCAAAAATTGTGCAGGAATATAAATGGCTACTTTACTCCAATTGCCAGTGTTTACAGCATCGGCAATGGTTACAGCAGGGTTTAAGTGTGCACCACTTGCAGCTGCAGAGGCATATACACCTACAAAAACAGCTATTGCCCAGCCAAATGTTATTACTATCCAACCACTGTTTTGGCCTTTAGTTTTGTTTAAAACAACATTGGCAACAACACCATTGCCTAGTAAAATAAGTAATGCAGTACCTAAAAATTCTGCTACAAATGGAGTCATATATTTAATAATTTATTTTTTAAAAATTTTTTTATCAAGATAATAAATATTGTTTTGCTAGTGAAGTAAATGATTGTATTTCTTGATTTATCCAATCTTCATTTTTTCCTAATTCATTTGCCATAACTCTTGCAACAATTGGTGCAGCATCAATTGCAGCTTGTGCATCTAAAAACAATATACGTAATCGTCTTGCTAAAACGTCTTCTACCCTACAAGCCATTTCATTTCTTACGGCAAAAACAACCATTGCTTTTGTATAAGTAAAAATTGGATGAATTAGAGTTCTCCATTCTGCATTTTCGTTATACAAATCTTCAATATATTTTTCATCTGTTCCATAAAATGAAAATGGTGAATTACTTTTTGTAATTGTATTTCCATGTATAGAAAGTGTTTTGGTGGTACATTTTGTTTTGGGCAAGTTACCAACATAAGCTGCATTATTAATTAACTCTTCTGCCATTTTTCTGTAGGTTGTCCATTTACCACCGGTAATTGAAATTAATTTACTTGTAGAAATGATGATGGTGTGATCCCTTGCTAACAAGGATGTATTTTTTGTTCCTTTCTTTTTTACTAATGGTCGTAGGCCTACAAATATGGATTTTACATCTTTTTCTGTAATAGTTGTTGCCAAATATTTATTTATATTTTGCAAAATAAAAGCAACCTCTTCTTTTATTGGCTTGGGTTCTATTTCTATAGCATCAACAGCTGTATCTGTAGTACCAATAACAACATAATTGTGCCAAGGCACGGCAAACAATACTCTCCCATCGCTAGTTTTGGGTATCATTAATGCACTAGTAGCGGTAAAGTATTTTTTTTCTACAACCAAATGAATGCCTTGAGATGGAGTTACTAAATTTTGGCCATCATCTTCATCCATCTTCATAATATCATCTACAAAAACGCCTGTGGCATTTACTACCACTTTTGATTTTATTGTACAAATATTACCCGTTAATTCATTTTTACAAATAACACCGCAAATGCTATTATTTTCTTTGATAAGATTAGTAACAGAAAAATAATTTAAAACCGTTGCTCCATTTTCAATTGCTGTTTGTGCTAAGTTTACCGCAAGCCTAGCATCATCAAATTGTCCATCGGTATATAAAATACCTCCTTTTAATTTTTCACTATTTATATCGGGTAAATAGTGCACTACTTTTTTTGTAGATAATATTTTTGTATTACCCAAACCCAATTTGCCACTCATTGCATCATAAATTTTTAAGCCGATGCCATAATACATTTTTTGCCACCAACTATAACAAGGAATAATAAAAGGCAATTTAGTACTTACATGAGCCGCATTTTTTAATAACAATCCTCTTTCTTGTAAAGCATCTTTTACCAACTTAATATTGCCTTGTGCTAAATAGCGTACGCCACCATGTACAAGTTTTGTGGCCTTACTACTTGTACCTTTTGCAAAATCGTATTTTTCTACTAACAATGTTTTATACCCTCTTGTAGCAGCATCTACAGCTGCACCTAAGCCCGTAGCGCCACCGCCAATAATAATAATGTCGAACTCAATTGTTGAATTAATATTTTCGATTAGTGTATTTCGATTCATTTAAATAACTGTTGCAGCAATAGCTTTTTGCCAACCTTTTAGTAATAATTCGCTTTCATCCTCTTTCATTGTTGGTGTAAATTTTTTATTGATCTGCCATTGCGTTTGTAATGCTTCAATATCTTTCCACACACCAACAGCTAGGCCTGCTAAATAGGCTGCACCTAATGCCGTAGTTTCGGTAATTACTGGGCGTATAACCGTAGTGTTTAGTACATCGCTTTGAAACTGCATTAATAAATTATTTGCCGTTGCTCCGCCATCTACTCTCAGCTCTTTAATGCTAATATGGCTGTCGGCTTCCATAGCTTTTAATACATCGCAAGTTTGATATGCAATACTCTCAATAGCTGCTCTAGCAATATGTGCTGCGGTACTTCCTCTTGTTAATCCTGTTATGGTTCCTCTTGCATCTTGATTCCAATAAGGTGCACCCAAGCCTACAAACGCTGGTACTAAATATACTCCGCCATTATCTTTTACTTTTAATGCTAGGGCTTCTACATTAGCACTTGTTTTTATAATTCCCAATCCATCTCTTAACCATTGCACTACTGCACCAGCAATAAATACGCTTCCTTCTAAAGCGTAATTTGTAATGCCATTTACCTTCCAAGCTACAGTGGTTAATAAATTATTTTTTGATTGTACCATTTCTTCACCTGTATTCATCAACATAAAACAACCTGTACCGTAGGTGTTTTTTACCATACCAGGTTGTGTGCAAAGCTGCCCAAACAATGCCGCTTGTTGGTCGCCAGCAATGCCTGCAATGGCAATTCCATTTAGCGGTTGCAAATTTTCTACATGCCCATACACTTCACTGCTGCTGCGTATTTGTGGTAACATATTGCCAGGTACATCCAATATTTTTTCAAGCTCACCATCCCACTGTAATGTTTCAATGTTGCACAACATGGTTCTGCTAGCATTACTTACATCTGTGGCATGAATTTTTCCGTTTGTTAACTTAAACAACAACCAACTATCAATAGTTCCAAAACATAGTTCACCATTTTTCGCTTTCTCTCTTGCACCTTCAACATTATCTAAAATCCATTTTACTTTTGTACCACTAAAATAGGCATCAATTACCAATCCTGTTTTTTGTTGTATGGTAGATGAATGCCCCTTTGTCTTTAATTCATCACAAAAAGCTGCTGTTCTTCTATCTTGCCAAACAATAGCGTTATAAATCGGTTTACCTGTTTTTCTTTCCCACACCACAGTTGTTTCTCGTTGGTTGGTAATGCCAATAGCTGCAATATCAACTGCATTTAAATTAGCTTTGTGTAATGCTTCTACAGCTACTATAAATTGAGTATCCCAAATTTCTGTAGCATCATGCTCAACCCAACTTGGTTTTGGAAAATGTTGTGTAAATTCTTTTTGTGCTATCGAAATTATTTCGCCTTTATCATTAAAGATAATTGCTCGGCTACTGGTTGTCCCTTGGTCTAACGCTAAAATATATTTAGTCATTTTTTATTTTTTTTCAAGATAACTTTTATTTGTTTTATCTACTTAAAAAAACTTAATAACGCTTGTGGAAAATTAATACTTTGTAATACTAGCCTTTTACCCGAATTTTATTTAAAATTAAATCCTTGATTGAAAATAAAGAAATATCAGCCCTTTTTCATTTGATAGACGACCCAGACGATGATGTGTATAGCACCGTTAGCGATAAAATAATTTCGTTTGGCAAAGCTATTATTCCCAACTTAGAAAATTTATGGGAAAATACTCCAGATGAAATTTTACAAGAAAGAATTGAATTGTTAATACATAGAGTGCATTTTAGGGATTTGACTGACGATTTTATACATTGGAAAAACGGAAATGCTAATTTAGTAGAGGGTGCATTGTTAGTGGCAAAATATCATTACCCCGATTTGCAAACGAATACAGTATTGCAAGAGCTAGAAAAAATAAGACGTAATGTATGGTTGGAGTTAAATAATTATTTAACTCCTATGGAACAAATAAATGTACTTACTAGTATTTTATATAATTATTACAAATTAAAGGGGGTAGAGTTTGCTTATGATACTCCAGATGATTATTTAATAAACAAAGTAATAGAAAGTAAAAAAGGCAATGCTGTAAGTACAGGTATAATTTATTTAACCTTGTGTGAGTTGGTAGATATTCCTGTAAAAGCAATAAATATTCCTAAACAGTTTATATTGGCTTACTTTGATCCTCAATATGAATTTTTAAACCCTGTAGGGCATGCTTCCGAAAAAATAAATTTTTATAT
>JANNWD010000014.1:0-6266 GCA_031408315.1 Bacteroidota bacterium | reverse complement strand
CAAGTACTTTCTAGCGTATGCCCAGGCGTATGTATAGCCTCAATAGTTATTTTACCTAATTTAAAAATTTCGCCATCTTTTGCATTGTGTACGGCAAAGTTGGTAACAGCATTTGGGCCATAAATTATTGGTGCACCCGTTTGTTTACTTAAATCGATATGCCCACTCACAAAATCGGCATGAAAATGTGTTTCAAAAATGTATTTTATGTTGGCCTTATTTTCTTTTGCCAATTTTAAATATTCATCAGTATCTCTTAACGGATCTATAATTGCCACCTCTCCTTCGCTTTCAATATAATAAGCTGCCTCACTTAAGCAGTTGGTGTATAATTGTTTTATAAACATAAAAAATAAATTAGGTACAAAGATAAAAAAAAGCGTTTAACTAAAGTGTTAAACGCTTTTAAACAGTTTTATAAAAAGAAAATTAACCAACTAATTGTTTAACAAATTTGTTAATTTCTTCAATACGTTTGTGATTAACAGTGTAGTAAATAAATTTACCATCTCTTTCTGTAATTACAATTTCTGCTTTACGTAAAATAGCTAAATGTTGGCTAGCAACAGATTGCTCTAATCTTAGTTTTACATAAATTTCTGTAACGGTAATCTTCTTTTGATCTTCAATTAATTTTAATAATTGTTGACGAAGTTTGTGATTCAATGCTCTTAAAACTAAAGATGCTTTTTTTACCGACTGAAAGTCAACATTTAGTAAAGATTCTGAGACTAATTTTTCTGAGGACATAGTGTGCTCATTTACGATTGGAGCTACCATCATAGTAATTAAATTTTAAGTAATGCTTGAACAATGTTTGAACAGCAAATATATGGTTAATTGTTTATGCAACTAATTTTAAGTCGTAGTTAGATGTTAAAAGGTTGCAAAAGATTAAACATTTTTTTTATTTGAGCCGTCCACAAAGTCTTTTAGGTAATTGGGCTGGGCATAAATGATGTTTGTAAATACTTGATTTTCATAATTTTGGTCAGCTTTTTTGCCCAATATTGTTGGAGAAATGCTTATATAATCTGTTAATACATTAAAATGCTTGTAGAGAATATTTATTTTAAAAGCACCGTTCCCTACATATAAAATGGGTTGCTTTTGTAGCATTTGCATAAAATAGTTTTCAGTAATTATTAAGGGCATTGGTGCTAAAACAGGGGTTAAATTTTTGTCATAAATAGCTGTAAATACTTCCATACGCCTTGCATCTATCATGGGGCAAATAAGTGCAGTTGGGTATTGCTTAAATATAATTGATGAGTCAATAGTAGTACATGCTAATAACTCTAACGTACTCATGGTAATTAACGGTTTGTTTAAAGCGTAACATAATCCTTTTGCACTTGCCATACCTACCCGTAACCCTGTATAACTCCCGGGGCCATCTGTTACAGCAATAGCATCTACATTCTTCAATTCAATACTAAATTGATTACATAAATTTTTTATAGCAAGGTGTAAAAAACTAGCATGTTCTTTTTGATTTTTGTTTACTGCACTGCATAAAACTTCACCATTTTTACTAAAGCATATTGTTGCTTTATCAATTGCTGTATCTATACTTAAAATAAGTGCCATTATAATTTATTCAGCTTCATTATTTAGTAATGAGCATGGGGTGTATCGTTTTTCTTTTTTGCTTAATGTTTGTAATAATTTATAAATATTTTTACTGCCAATTTTTGCAGCCCATTCAAAAGGGCCAAAAGGATAATTTGTACCCAACTTCATGGCAGTATCAATTTCGGCTTTGGTGCTCACTTCATCTTGTAAAGCAAAATAGGCTTCGTTAATTATCATGCTTACCACTTTTGCAGTAGCAAAGCCAACCTCATCTGGCACATTCATTATTTTTTTTTGTAAAGATGTTGATAAGCCCTTTTTTATTTCATCAGTTACAGCTCCAGCTATTTCCCAAACCGTAGGTTGTAAAAATGTTTGCCATCCATTAATGCGTAACACATTTGGCGGTGTATTTAATTGAGCTAATGTTTTTATAACGCTATTTATAACAATAGGCTTATTTATTTTAGCAAAATCAATTGCTGTATAATCCTCTTTTAAATAAATATAAATTTCACCTGCGGTAGAATAAAAATCGGTAACAGAAAGTACTCTAATACATTCATTATCAACAATGGTTTTTGATAATTCGTCCCATTGATCATCACCTCCTAAAAAAACAATTGACATAGCCTTCTTTTTTACAAAAATAGGTGGTTGATAAAAGATATATTTGCATTTAAGAAAATAATCAAAAAAAATGGCAAAAGAAATTATTAATACACCTAATGCTCCAGCACCAATTGGTCCGTATAATCAAGCAATATTAACAGGTAATATGTTATTTATTAGTGGTCAAATAGCTTTAAAACCAAGTACTGGCGAATTAGCCAATGCAGATGTTATTGAAGAAACCCAACAGGTAATGCAAAACTTAAAAGCAATATTGGCAGAGGCTAGCATGGATTTTAGCAATGTAGTTAAAACAACTATTTTTTTAAGCGACATGGAGTTATTTGGTGAAGTAAACGAAATTTATGGTAAATATTTTGATAGCGACGATTTTCCGGCAAGAGAAACCGTGGCAGTAAAGGGCTTACCAAAAAATGTAAATGTAGAAATTAGTATGATTGCGGCTAAGTAAATTCATATATCTACCTATTTGAAAAACATATAAATGAACCAAGATAGATTGGTAATTGTTACCGCAAAAGTCCATCAATATTTATTAGATAAATTACAACAAAATGGTTACACCGTTTTGTATAACTGGGCAATACCTTACGATGAACTGAAGGTATTAATTAGCAATGCTGTTGGCTTAATTGTAACTACAAGGTTAACTATTGATAAAGAAATGATTGATAACGCCAATAAGCTACAATGGATTGGCAGGCTTGGCAGCGGTATGGAATTGATTGATGTTGGCTATGCCCAAAGCAAAGGTATAAAATGCGTTAGCAGCCCCGAAGGCAATTGTAATGCAGTGGCAGAGCATACTTTAGGCATGATACTAAATAGTTACAATAATTTATCGCTAAGCAATAAACAAATTAGTAATGGAGAATGGATAAGAGATGAAAATAGAGGTACAGAACTATTTGGCAAAACAGTGGGCATTATTGGCTACGGATACACAGGCAGTGCATTTGCAAAATTATTATCGGTTTTTAATGTTACCGTTTTAGCCTACGATAAATATAAATTTGATTTTGCCGATGGATATATTAAAGAAGCCAACCTTGAGCAAATAAAAAAATATTGCGATGTTATTAGTTTTCATTTACCCCTAACTACCGAAACCAAATATTTAGCAAATGATGATTTTTTTAATGGGCTACAAATGCAGCCACTAATCATCAACACATCAAGAGGGGAAGTAATAGAAACAAAGGCACTAATTACTGCCTTACAGCAAAACAAAATTAGCAGTGCAGCTCTAGATGTATTAGAAAACGAAAAGCTACATACCTACAGTAGTATTGAAAAAGAACAACTTACTTACTTAACCAAACACCCAAAAGTATTACTAACGCCACATATTGCAGGCTACAGCCATGAGGCTTTTTATAAAATGGCAAAAGTGGTATTAGATAAGCTAGGTATATAAAAAATTTGTACATTTGCATTAACTACAACGCCTTAATTTAATACGGGGCGTTGTATTTTTTTTGATTAACGTAAAGCGATTTTTTATGGCAGAAACAAATTATGTAAAAAAAGACACCTTCGAAAAAATGAGGGAGGAGCTACACATAATGAAAAGTGTAGAAAGGCCTGCGGCAAGTAAAGCAATTGGCGAAGCAAGAGAAAAAGGCGATTTAAAAGAAAATGCCGAGTACGATGCTGCTAAAGAAGCACAAGGAATGTTAGAGGCTAAAATAAAATATTTAGAAGGTGTAATTGCTACCGCAAGAATTTTAGATGAAACTAATATTGATACTAGCAAGGTTAGTATTTTAACCAAAGTTTCCTTACTAAATATGAACACAAAAAAGAAAGTTACCTATCAAATTGTTTCGGAAAAAGAGGCCGATTTAAAATTGAGTAAAATATCGGTAACCTCACCAATTGGTAAAGGTTTGCTTGGTAAAGTAATTGGCGATGTGGTTGATGTAGTTGTACCTGCTGGCATGCTTAAATTTAAAGTAGAAGGAATAGGATTGTAATCACTAAAATTATTTTTGTACGCCGTTCATTTTAATGAGCGGTTTTTTTATTTTGTTAACCTGTGAAAACTAATTTTATTAATCTATAGTAAATTATTTAATTTGTGGTTAAAAAAAGATGACCATTTTCTCTAAAATAATTGCAGGCGAAATACCTTGCCACAAAATTGCCGAAAGCAATAAGTTTATTGCCTTTTTAGATATTGAACCTTTGGTAATTGGGCATGTATTAGTTGTGCCAAAATTAGAAATAAATAAAATTTTTGATGTACCAGATGATTACTTAGCAGAAATGCTAGTATTTGCAAAACCTATAGCCAAAGCTATCGAAAAAGCCTTTGATTGCAAACGTTGTGGCATAAGCGTTATAGGCTTAGAAGTGCCACATGCTCACATGCATCTTGTACCTATAAACACCGCTGATGATTTAAATTTTACACAACCCAAAAAACTAGCAAGTAACGAGGAATTAAATTTGGCATTACAGAAAATATTGGCTGCATTATAAAAACTACAGTATCAACACAAACGTGCCATTTTCCACTTCTTCTTTTTTAGTAAAAAATTTGTAGCGGCAAGTATAAACATAACTACCCATTAGTGGCTGCCCATTATTTATTTTACCATTCCAACCTTTGTTGGGTGTTTTAGTGCTAAATATTTTTTGCCCCCATCGGTTAAAAATGGTAAACTCGTAGTACACTACATTGCCAATAAGGCTAGGTTTATATTCGTCATTTAGTCCATCGCCATTTGGTGTAAATGCTGTTGGGAAGTAAATATTTTGTGGACAGCTTTTGGTACGTATAAGCACCGTATCGGTTAAAATACAATCTTTAGCAGCACTAGCTTTTATGGTGTAAATAGTATTGGTTTTGGGGTATAGCGATAGTACATTGTTTCCTTTTAAATAACTAAACGTACTAGGCTGCCAACTATAATTGTACAAGTTGGTGGGTAGTTGTATAAAAGCTGTATCGTATTGGCAAATAGTATCGGTAGAGGTTACTTGCAAAGTAGCCGTAATGGGTGAAATATTTATAGTATCACTAAATTGATTATTGCAACTATCAATTACGGTTACCCAATACTTACCTGCTTGTGTAATGGTAATACTTGGTATGCCAAAGCCTGTACTCCAAGCGTAAGTTTTAAAGCCTGTACCAGCATTAAGGGGTATAGCACCACCTGGGCAAAGCGTTGTATCGTTGCCTATAAATACGCCTGTTTTGGGGGTGCTTACGCTTATAGGTGTGCTACTGTTTAAATTGCAACCACCATACGTTACAGTTACATTACCTATATAGCTACGCAAATATTTTACATATAGCATGGTATCGTTACTATTTAATATTTGCATGGCAGTAGTATCCACTTGCCATTGTGTTTTGCGTAAGCAAAGTGGGCTACGTATTACTTTAAAGCTATCTAGCGGTTGGCTAAGGCATTTTTGAGCTGGGGTAAGGGGTTGTAGTTGTATAGCATCGCAAATGCTTACCTCTTTGCAAAATTCGGTTTTAACTAAAGGTTGGTCAATTATTAAACTTGGAGCATTTAAATCAATATTTACTAATTGTACACCTTGCAACTCTGTAAAGTTTATACCGTTTAAAGGCTGTACATAAATTGGAGCCTTATAAAATATAGCAGTATCATAGCCCACACAATCATTTGTTTTTGTGTAAAAGGGTATATTGTCTAAAAAATAAAAACCGCAATCTATACAATTGTTTGAACCATAAGGAGCCGTTAAAAAACTAAATATGCCATCTTTTTTAAAATTAGCATCGATAAGAAAAGTTGTACCATTAGGAAAGCCAATATTTGATACATTATTTTTTCTTTGAAAAACAATCTCTAAATTTTTATCAAAAGTGGTGTACAAAATTTTAACAGGGTAAGGAGGGGAGTTTGACATCATGCTGTAAGAAATTGTAATTTCGTTGTTTGTAGATATTTGAATATTATCTATACTGAATATATTATTAGCTAAATAGTTAATGGTTTTAATTAAATTAAGATTTTCATCAAATAATGATATTATGTACGACTTAGGAGTTGTGATAGTTAAATTATTACCCG
>JANNWD010000013.1:0-3094 GCA_031408315.1 Bacteroidota bacterium | reverse complement strand
TGATACCCAACGAGGCTATTATGGAATGATTGGAGATAGAACAGTTATAAAAAACTGTGGAATCATTAAAGATGTGTTGATTGGTACAGATGCTTATTTTAAAGGAGCAAATAAACTAAAAAATTTAACTGTAAATAGCGACTCAAAACGCAAATCGCAAATTGGCGAAGGATGCGAAATGGTTAATGGAATTGTTGGCTTTGGTTGTAGAATATTTTATGGGGTAAAAGCGGTTCGTTTTGTTATGGCTAGTCACTCACAATTAAAATATGGTGCAAGGCTTATAAATTCTTATTTAGGTAATAATTCTACCATTAGCTGTTGCGAAGTTTTGAATTCATTAATTTTTCCTTCACATGAGCAACATCATAATAATTCCTTTTTATGTGCATCATTAGTAATGGGGCAAAGCAATATTGCAGCAGGTGCTACAATTGGCAGTAATCATAATAGCCGTGGTGCAGATGGTGAAATTATTGCTGGACGTGGGTTTTGGCCTGGCTTATGTGTTAGTTTAAAACACAATAGCAAATTTTCTTCGTTTACGATTATAGCTAAAGGCGATTTTCCTGCCGAGTTAAATATTCCAATTCCATTTAGTTTAGTAAGTAATGATGTAGCAAATGATAAAATAGTTGTGCTACCTGCCTATTGGTTTATGTATAACATGTATGCACTTGCTCGTAATGCAAGAAAGTATGCCGATAGAGACCGTAGAACAGAAAAAATTCAACGCATAGAATTTGATTATTTAGCACCTGATACCATCAATGAAATAGTTGATTCTGTAAACTTATTATCTACGTTTAACTTAAATGAAAATGGAAGTGCACTAGTAAACGGATGGGAAAACTCTAAACGAAATACGGAGGTGGTTAAAGTACCACAAGCCATTGCAGTATTTAAAGAGTTAATACAATATTATGGAGTAATGGAAATTTTTAACCACATCACTACCCATAAAATAAGCAATTTTGAGGTGTTGAAAAAATCATTATCTGCCAAAATACAACGTAGTCAATGGCTAAATATTGGGGGGCAATTAATTAGAAAAGAGGAAGTAGAAAAATTAAAACGTGATATTGTAAGTGGTAAAATAAAAAATTGGGATGAAATACATAACTTTTACAAAGTGCAAGGCGACTTGTATACTATAGATAAATTAAATCATGCCTACACCTCGTTATTAGAAATCTTAAACATTACTCCTAAACAGTTTACCCCTTCATTATTAAAAGAATTACTACTTAAAGCAATAGCAACCAAAGAATGGATGTGCAAAGGTATTTACGATAGTAGAGCAAAAGACTACAGTAATCCTTTTAGAAAAATGGTTTACGAAACCAATACCGAAATGAATAATGTACTGGGGAAATTAGAGGACAATACATTTATACAAGAACAACTAGCAGAGTTAGATGCTTTAAAAAAACAAGTAAAAGCTTCTATAAAAAAATTGGCTTTATAAAATGAATCCTGTAAATCTTTATGTAGATGATCTATAAAATTGTTGCTTTTCTCCTCTAAGTTTTCTGTCTTAAACTAGGTTTACTCAAAAAGTGTAAAATATGGAAGTAAGAAAATGAAAAGAAAGAATATTGATTTATGAAAAACTAAAAATGTGAAACGTTATTTTATATTACTAGTTGTTTTAATTCTAGGAGTTTTAATTGGAGGTCAGTTTTTTGTCCATGAATGGACAAAACAAACAAATTTTAATGGGAATGTTCAATCAATTGTTAAGAGTTATAAAGGCAATTTTAGAATTGAAATTATCGATAAAAATTCGAAACTTTCATGTTGCATCTCACTTCGACCCAATAAAAGTATGACTATTGAAATTGGGGACTCCCTTTTTAAATATTCTAATGACAAGTTGTTATATATTAAAAAAAGCAAGCAAAATGTAATCGAGATTCTTCACAATGTTGTTTATGATATAGTTGATTGTCCATAGTTCAAAAATATAATAACACATTCGCTGTTGCAGGTAGATCTCCGTTACTTCACTAATGAAAATTACATAGTTTTGAGTACTAATATTAGGTACAATTTTGCCGCTTGTCTGGAGACAAGGCGGCGGCGGAGAAGAACAACAACTCCGAAAAAACAGATTGATTTATGAAGAAAGAGCATATTTTATTTACCATAATTTTTTTCATAGTATTAACAATTGTATTTTTTAAAATACCAAACTGGGTTAATAATTTTCGTGAAAAAAAGTATAATAAAATCAATCAAAACGGAAAAGCTATTAGGGGAGTAGTATACAGTAAAAGCACATATAAAGGTAAGTGGATTAAATTTAAATATTTTTATAAGAGTAAGGAATATAGAAATGATATGCAGAACGATATAGTATACACTACTTTATCTATTGGGGATACTATTATTATTATTGTTGATAGTTTAAGACCTGAGGATTCATATATCAAAGAATTAAAATAAAAGCCACCGCCTTAGTTGGTTGCACACAAAAAAATAAAGGTACTAATACAACATCGGCCTAAAATCTTTTACAAAAAAAATGGCTTTATAAAAATGAATGCTGTAGATATTTATATAGATGATTTACCCACTCTACAAAAACAACTAGCTGTAAAAATTAGAGCATTAATTTTTGAGTTAGTACCTAACGCTCAAGAAAAGTTTAGTTATAAACTACCCTTTTACCATTTTTTTGGAATTTTTTGTTACCTAAATAAAATACCCAATGGACTAGATGTTTGCTTTTGTAGAGGACAAGATTTATTAGATGAATTTCCACAACTTTTATCAAAAAAGCGAAAGCTTGTAGCTAGTATTGAGTTGTTTTCTCTTCAACAAATTAAAGAGAAAGAATTGAAGCTAATTATTACTACCGCAGCTATTTGGAATGAGGAAGCCTATAAAAATGGCGTTTCAATTTTCAAGAAAAATAAGTAGTGATTACTTACCTTTGAACAAAAAAAATTGAAACAATTACTATATATTTTCACGTTTATTTGTTGAACCCTATTTTGCCAAGCCCAATCCTTAGCTCAAATAAAAAAAGAATTAGAAACTACTCCAGACCCTATTGGGTATGTAAAATTTAAATTAAAAAAGAAATATG
>JANNWD010000012.1:0-2933 GCA_031408315.1 Bacteroidota bacterium | reverse complement strand
CTAAACCGCTTCGCCAATCGCATTCAGCCGCGGTTCAGTGCTCGTTCCGCGTTCGTTTTCAGCGCGTGCGTCCTTGCTCAATCGCAGTCGCACCTTCCTTGGTGCGACAATCGCATTCATCACGCGATCGCGTGATAGCTTCGGTGTAACATGTTGTTTTTCTCGTTCCGTCTGTAGCGATTGTCCCTTCAATCTATTTTGCCCGTTTGACGATTAAAGTGATTAAATGATTTGCGCTATGTGAATTTTTAACCATGCTGATCTGAGACCATGCACTCGCATCGGTTGGTTACTAATCACGACTCTTGTTGAAAGTCACAAGCATGACACCGTACTCGAAACGAAACACCCCTATTACCCAGCGAATGGCTGAGGATATGCAAGTTCGCAACTTCTCCCCTCGCACCATCGACTCTTATACCTATCACGTCGATCGCTACGCCAAACACTTTGGAAAGGACCCGGTTGACTTGGGACCGGAAGATGTCCGAAACTTCCAGCTATGGATGATTCGTGAAAAGAAATCTTCTTGGAGCCAGTTCAACCAAGCGGTTTGTGGCCTACGGTTCTTCTACTCCATCACCTGCAAGCGGGAATGGGTGGTAAGCCACATCCCCTTTGGGCACGTTCCCAAAAAACTTCCCAACGTGCTGGGCTCCGATGAGGTGGCCAGCCTCATCTCATGCATCACACACACCAAGCATCTGACTGTTGTCATAGTCCTCTATGCGGCGGGACTGAGACTCTCCGAAGCTCTCAACTTGAAACTTCAGGACATCGACTCAGCTCGCATGCAATTGAAGGTCGTTCAGGGCAAAGGACGCAAGGATCGATATGTACCGATTTCACCCAGGCTCTTGACCGCGCTGAGAATATACTGGGCCAAGTTTCGGCCAACCAGCTTCTTGTTCCCGGGCTTGACGCACGAAGTGCCTCTCAACGGAGCGGTCATTCAGAAAGTAGTTACTCTGGCAGCAGCCAAGGCTCGGATCAACAAGCACGTGACGCCACATACGCTCAGGCACTCCTATGCGACCGGACTTTTGGAAGCTGGAGTGGACTTAATGGCCATCAGCAAGTTGCTTGGCCACAGCAGTTTCACAACAACCATGGTCTATCTGCATTGCCGCAAGCAGCATCTTTCCTCGACACCCAGCCCCTTGGACTGGCTGCCGGTCAAGCAATGCCCGCTTTGGGTGGACCCCAGCTTGCAGACCGATTTGCCAAAATCGAAGCCCAATTTGCCGAGCGAGCCAATGCCGCCGGAACTGCAACTGCCACCGGAACTGCAACCCCCGCAGCAAGAACAGCAGCCAACGGTCAGACGAGGCCGAAAGAAGAACGACTGAGTGGCAGTACCAACCCACTTTCTGTTCATGACATTGTGCTCCGTTACACAGAGTCGTGTGTTATCAAGCATTTCGATCATTTGAGTGCACAGGTACTTAGTACACTCGTGCGATTGGGGTTCTGCCGAACAGCGGACTTGGGCTCACGCGATTATCAATGCAACGGCTGCAGCTATGGCCGCACGGTGTACAATTCGTGCGGCGATCGAAACTGCCCACAGTGTTCTGGCGCTAGAAGATCAGCTTGGCTCGATAAAACGACCAAGCTGATCGAGCCGGAAGTGACCTACTTTCAAGTTGTGGCCACGCTCCCCGATAGACTATCCGCGTTAGCCTTAGGCAATCGACAAGAAGTTTATGACTTGCTGTTTGCTACGTCGTGGAAGGTACTCAAGGCCAAGATCGAAACGGACGTAGGTATTCAAGCGGCTGGGGCAGGCGTACTTCACACATGGAACCAGCGGCTTGGCCATCATCCGCACATTCACTTCGTCGTACCCGGCAACGGTCCGAGCCTGGACGGCTCGAAGTGGATCGATTGTCGTATGACCAAAGGAACCAAGTCCAAACCCTCCAAGCCATTTCTGGTTGACAACAAGGAGCTTGGCCGCGAGTTTCGCGATCTGTTTCTAAAGCGATTAAAGGGAAAGATCAAGCAAGGGATCATTGTTCCAGCGGACGCAGCCGCAATCGCAACTGTCATCCAAGAGCTGTCGGTGATCGATTGGGTTGTCTTCATCCAAGGTCCGCCGAAACAGGATTGCGGTGGAGAGTTGGTGTTAAAATACTTGACACGCTATATGACTGGCGGCCCGATCTCAGACAAACGGATTATCAAGGAAGAGAATGGCCGAATATTCTATTGGGTAAGGAACAAGGACAAGAGCGGTGGCCAAGAAGAATATTCGCTGCCGGGTGCAACGTTTGTCCAGCAATGGTGTTTGCATATCTTGCCCAAGGAGTTTACCCGCAGCCGCTTCTTTGGCGCTTGGAGCAACTCGAAACGAAAGCCGTACCAAGCGGCAGTAGCAAAGCTCCTTGAGACCCGCCGCATAGGAACTGCCAAGGCTCCCCAAGCAACCCCGCCAGTCAAAGTGGAGAAGACCAAGCAGAATTGCCCGTGCTGTGACGGACAGTTAACTGTCGTATCGCAGGTAGAGCGTCCGAAATGGCGGGAGTTGTTTTATGGTGAGGCGCATCCATGGTGGTACGAGTGGACGAGCCTGGGTAAGCGTCCAAGTTGACGACGTCAACACCGATGAACACGCGCAAATCCACTAAGTCGCAAGCCGTCAAAGCATGCTAGGGACTGGTCTGGACCGGTCTGGACCAAGGTGGAAAGCCAGTCGCCAGAACCGTCCCAATCGCGAGGACCGCACCGGTACCGACTAGAAGAAAGCAAAGAGATCAGTAACGGCGGGCAGTAAGAAACGGAAAAGAAGGCCAATCTGGTCGCGGCCCCCATAGCGAAGAGCTTAGTGTTCGCAGTAATATAGACAGGGGTGGAGACGAAGCGGCTCAGTCCAACGCACAATCTATCCCTCCGTTCCGCTCCCAGGAATTCTACTCGAATTCCTTCCCGCT
>JANNWD010000011.1:0-15683 GCA_031408315.1 Bacteroidota bacterium | reverse complement strand
CGCCTAGCCAATTATGCCGAAGGCGATAATCCTTTAGAAAACCATAGCCTTGGTAATTATGAGGTTATAAAAATGGATGTTACTAAAATGACCAGAGAGGCATTGAAGGATATTACCATGGGGGTAAAAGAAAAAGACAGAGCAAAAAATATGTTTGTACTGGGCTTTTTGTATTGGATGTATAATAGAGATATGGAAAACACCATATCTTTTATTAAAGAAAAATTTGGTAAAAAACCCGAGATATTTGAAAGCAATGTAAAAGCCTTGCAAGCTGGCTTTAACTATGCTGATACTACCGAAACCTTTACCACCCGTTATTCTGTAGAAAAAGCAAAAATGGAAAGTGGCACATATCGTTCTATAATGGGTAACCAAGCGTTGTCGTATGGCTTAATTGCAGCATCACAAAAAAGTGGGTTGCCATTATTTTTAGGAAGCTATCCTATTACTCCAGCAAGCGATATTTTACATGAGTTAAGCAAGTATAAAAATTTTGGTATAAAAACTTTTCAGGCAGAGGATGAAATTGCAGCCATTACTTCGGCTATTGGTGCAAGTTATGGAGGCAATATTGGTATTACCACAAGTAGTGGGCCAGGTATTGCATTAAAAGGCGAAGCTATGGGCTTGGCTGTAATGTTAGAAATTCCTTTACTAATAATAAATATACAACGTGGCGGCCCAAGTACTGGCTTGCCAACAAAAACAGAGCAAAGCGATTTAATGCAAGCCTATTATGGTCGTAATGGCGAATGCCCAATGCCAATAATAAGCACAAGCACTCCAAGCGATTGTTTTAGTGCAGCCTACGAAGCTATAAGAATTGCCACACAACACATGACGCCAGTTATGTTATTAAGTGATGGATACATTGCCAATGGTGCCGAGCCTTGGAAGTTTCCAAAAAGTGATGATTTACCAGAAATAAACGTTTCGTTTGCACAAAATAATTTAGCAGAAGGAGAAAAATTTATGCCTTACCAAAGAGATGAAAAACTAGCAAGACCATGGGCTATACCCGGCACAAAAGGGTTAGAGCATAGAGTTGGAGGATTAGAAAAGCAAGACATAACAGGCAATATAAGTTACGACTCCGACAACCATCAACACATGGTAAAAACAAGGCAAGCAAAAGTTGATTTAATTGCCAATTACATACCAGAGCAAAAATTAGATAGCGGTGCAGATAAAGGTAAAGTACTAGTACTAGGCTGGGGCAGTACGTATGGCGCTATAAAAAGTGCTTGTACCGAGTTGCAAAAAGAAGGCAAACAAGTGTCGCATGCTCATTTGCGTTATATACGCCCATTCCCTAAAAACTTAGACGATATTATTAAGAATTTTGATACGGTTGTAATACCCGAAATTAATAATGGTCAATTAGTTAGAATAATTAGAGATGTTTATTTTGTTGATGCTAAGCCATATAATAAAATAATGGGTGTGCCTATTACAAAGGGGGAGTTAGTTGATGAGTTGAGGAAGTATTTATAAGTAGTTTTACACTGCGGTACAACGGCTAAAAACATACAAAATTAATTTGTAGTAATTTTTGTAGACTTTGTGTAAAAAAAGGAGAAAATATACATTACCAACAGCATCGTATACATAAATAGTATTAACCATATTAGAGTTACCTGTGTAGATAGACTATTGGCTGAATACATCCCCTAGTCTGTAATACCAACAAATACCTCACATGTGTTGTTACCCAAAATCAATCATTTGCAAAAGGATTAGTTGTAAAAGATAAAGCCACTAAAGTTTTTAATGTCGAGGTAAAATACTATTTAGTCAAAATTTTTATGCTTTCGGCATAATATATTTTAAGATTTAATCTTAGCCTTTTGTTTAAATACTAAATCAAAATGGTATAGCTACTACGAAGACACCGTTAAAGCTTTTGTGGAATTAATTGGTTCCGCAGGTACCGATAATGCAACTGCTATTAGTCGTAACTATATACCCCTAATTGTTATGCATTAAGTATATACATTTGAAGATATTTTCCTTAGTTGCCCAAGCCATTGTTTTGTTAATTAAAATATGCCAGATAGATATACGTACGATTATGAAAAGGCGAAGGTGAAGGGGTGGAATTAGGTATTAAATTTATTGTACAAACAAAATAGAAAAAGTATATTTATATTCTCAACCTAACCTTGTTACAATGAAAAATTTATTTATAACTTTTGCACTTATCTTTTTGCAAAGCACACCAACTAATGCCCAAACCATGTACGAATTTGATTATACCTACACCTATGCAGGCGGTTATATAGAAAATTATAAAGCATTTTTAATAAGAAACGAAGATGGGCAGGGCTTTTTTAGAATTAATTTTACTTACCCTAAAGATAAACTTGAACGCATTTTTGATTTAGAAATGTACGAAGTATATGGCTTAGATGAGCCAGCAGGTGTCCCTATAGACAGTACTAAATTAGCATTGGTAGGGATGGATCCCGTTTTAATAAAAGGAGCACCATACACTTTTTATAACGAGGTTTTTTTATTTGATTATGATCTTACTGCTCAACAATATTTACCAGTAGGTGTATCAAGGGAAATAAGAAACCAAAAAAAAAATTATTACGTTACTGGAGTAATAAACAACCTTCGATTTATTAACGAATCCGATTTAACCAAAGAATTTGTTTTGCAATATTTTGATGAGAAAGATGAAATTTACCAAAACTTATTTAATCAACAAGCCTTAATAAATGAAACCAGAGGTATGACAGTGCCTGATGCCAACACCGTAAAAATGCATTTGATATTTGTAGCTAATACTACCGACGGTAAAATTGGTAAAACCTGTGAAATAGATGAAAATAAAATTACCGCAAGGCTAAGCAGTATTGCTAAGTGGTTAAAAATTGGCTTTAACAAAACCATTATTGATGGTGTTAATTATAATGTAGATAATGTAATGAAAGCAGTAAATAATGTACCTATGGGCAGCAACGATATTTGTATTCTTTATTACAGTGGTCATGGGTTTAATTACGAAAAAGCAGAGCAGCAATATCCTTTTTTAGATTTACGAGATAATGATATGGACGAAATAAACGTAAACAATACACCCAATATTGAAATGATTTATAATAGGCTTGTTGCAAAAAATTACAGGCTAACCTTGGTAGTTAGTGATTGTTGCAATAACGATATTGGCTTAACGATGTTGCCCAGCAAATCAGAAATTGTAATGCGGCCATCAACCACAAGCTTTAGTTTGCGGAATGGATACGATTTGTTTTTAAATAAAGAACGTAAAAGTTATTTATTTACTGCTAGTAGCAAAGGAGAGTTAAGTGCAGGTAATGGGGTTGATGGGGGTATCTTCTCTCATAATTTTAGAGAAACATTAGAGTATCATTTAGGTAATTTTAAAAGCAATGTTACTTGGGAGCAAATTTGGAAAGTAGCCAAAGATGAAACTGTAAAAAAGGCTTTAAATTCAGATTGCTTTAGCCAAAAAACAAATTCCATTTATAAGTGTAGGCAAACACCTGTGTCCCCTATTGATAAAAGTAATTAAAGGTAATTTTAGCAGTATTCTTCTTGTCATTTCTACGATAGGAGAAATCTATCTACTAGTTTGTTTTTAGCAATCAGCTTCTTATTATATATTTTTTCCTTAGATTCATCACTACGTTCGAAATGACCTACACACTACTCAATTTTAAAAATAGGTTGTTGATAGCAAGCCTTAGGCTTATCAGTTTGGCTACAATTGTATGTCTTGCTCATATTTAATGTAGCAATATTAGTTTGCTCTACTATAGTTTCCCAGGTTACATTATTTGCCTTACCCCATAAGGCTGCAATAAGTTTATTGCTAAATTGAAATGTAAATAAACTGCCTAATAAATCATCTACTACAGCATACTGTTCTTTATCTGCGGCAGCCAAAAGTATATTTGCTTTACGCTTTAAAAATAAATTAGCCATCTCAATTCTATTAGGGGCTACTAGAGGCTCTCTAGTTACTTGAATAGGGTTGGGCCATTTACGATAAAATTCAATTTCGGTATTACAACAATCACTTATTATTAAATTAAGCCTTGCGCCTTTACTTTTTATCATTTCAAATATTTCTCCAATATTTCTTGTAGATGCTTTTATTATTTTTTCATCATACACTGCAGGGTTACTCCGTAAATCTAATTGTGGAAACTTAACTTTATCATCATCTTTATAACTAAAGCCATGCCCAGTATAGTAAAACACAACTATATCTTGCTTTTTAGGCTGTATGCTGTTAATGGCATTTAATACGGTTTGCTTACTAAATGTTGAGCCTAAAACGGTAATTTCTTTTGTGGGTAAATCTAGTTCAAAAGGTATTCGTTTAAATAACGGACTTACATTTGCCAAATCTTTTTTACATCCAGCACCAATAGCACTATCTAACGTATTGGCAATAAAAATATAATAAAACCAAGGACTACTCTGTATTTGCTGGTTATTATTTGTAAAAGAAATATAAAAATCTTCGTTTGCTAAAAAAAATTTATTTATGTACTCTGCTTTAATATCTTCTCTGCGTAATGGCGTACATGCTGCAATAAATGCAGGCAAAGCTTTATTTTTCTTATAAATAATTGTTTCATTTTTCTTAGCATCATATCTTCCTGTAGAGAAATAATTAAAATAAACAGCTAAGCAAGCTGACGTATCTGTACCATAAAGTATAGTTGGTATTATAGATTTTGCTGCATTGTCAAAGTCATTATTCTTTTCAAAAAAAGGCACTTCGTAAGCAGTGGTTAATTTACTTTTAGCATTCTTATAAACTATTCGTAAATATTTTTCACCACTAGTATTTCTTATAACTAAAGCAGTATAGGCTGTATTATTTTTTGCAGATAAGCCAAACTTAATTTCGTAAATACTTTGGTAAATAGTTTGTGAGCTAGCGGTAAAACTTAAGTAGAAAACTAAGCATAACAATATAAAGTATTGTTTTCTCATTACAATAATTTAAGGTTTTTTAAAACTACACTTTTATTTATAAAATATTAATAATATCTTGTAGTAACCTTATTTATGAAGAAGAAAATATATTTACTTATACTACTGTTAAGTGTTTTTGTTGCAAGCGTATTTGCCCAATTAAAAAAAACAGATACACTAAAAATTTTATTAAATGCTGAAAAGCAAGACACTAACAGAGTTGCATTACTTTGGCAATTGGCTAAGCAGTATCAAGATAATAAGCCAGACACCGCTTTGCTCATAGCAGAGCAAGCCCTACAGTTAGCTAAAAGAATTAACTATATTGAAGGGGAATCCAAAGCAGTAGCATTGTTGGCTGCAGCACAATATTATTTAGGCAATTACCCTAAGGCGTTAGAAAATTATTTACTAAAACTTAAAATAGAAGAGAAAAGAAAAATACCTAAAGATTATAGTGTGGCATTAAATAATATTGGCTTAATGTATGTACTATTGGGTGAGTATAATGAAGCAATTGTTTATCTCCACAAGTCCGATTCAGTAGAAACAGTTCATAACCTTAACTACATTAAACACAGTGTTATGCTTAACCTTGGCGAAGCATATTTTAGAAAGAATAATTTAGATTCATCTTATACATACTTTAATAAATCGCTAGAAATAGCAAAAACTTCTGGCACTAGCGATGAAGTAGCAATGTCGCAAGTGGGAGTGGCTAATGCATTAGCCAAGCAAAATAATAATGCTGCCGCTTTAAATTATTACACCACTGCTATACAAGGGCTAAAAAGTAGTACTAATGAAGATTTGCTTTGTGAGGCAACATTAGGCATAGCTAAAGTGTATGAAGCCCTAAACAAAAACGATTCAGCAATGTATTACGCCAAACAATCTTATTTTATTGGTAAAAAAGATGGGTTTATTTCTCGACAATTAGATGCGGCTCAATATTTAGTGGAAATTTTTACCTATCGAAACAATGCAGACAGTGCATTGGTTTATTTACAACAATCTATTTCGCTAAAAGATAGTTTAATGGGACAAGATAAAATTAGACAGTCACAAATTATTTCAAGTACTGAGCAATTAAGGCAACTACAAATAGCCGAAGAAAAAAGGTTAGCAAAAGCCGAACGTAAAAAACAATTACAACTTTTATTTATAGGTATTTTTATTCCGCTTTTCTTTTTATTTACACTGTATATAAGCAGTACAAAAATAAACAGTCGTATAATTAAGTTTTTAGGGATTATTTCTTTATTGCTTTTATTTGAATATTTAACGTTATTTCTACATCCGTTTGTGGTAGAGCTTACTAACCATACACCCATTTTAGAAATGCTAATTTTTGTAACTATTGCAGCATTTTTAATTCCACTGCACCACAAGTTAGAGGGGTGGTTAATAAAAAAATTAACCGCCACACAAAACCCATATTTTGATGGAAAGTTTAAACTAACAACAAAAAAATTCATCTCCAAAAAATAAAACCCTTGTTACAAAATTTGTAACAAAGATTTTATAAATTTTTTTTACATATTATGAACCACCTGGAGGAGGTGTACTTACGGGCTTTGTATTTACAGGCTTAAGTCTACCTTTTATTAAACTATCTTTTTTTAATAGTGAATCTGTTGTTGGCGTTAAACTATTCACTTTTTGTGTATCTATAGCTATTGGCGGAGGGGTAGAAGGAACTTCTTTTATTTCCTCTTTTTTTTCTCCATCGTTATTACAGCTGATAAAAGTTGTAGTAGTTAATAAACAGGTGCTTAGTAAAGCAATTAATAGTGTTGGCTTTTTTATTTGCATATTTTAAGGTTTTAAGATATAAATGTACAGTTTATATGGTTTAATTGCAATACATTACTAATATAAAATAAAAATGCCTCTAGTTTTTTAGAGGCATTTCCTAATATCTATTTACAATCATCTATTTTATTTTTTCTCTACCAAACACATAACCTATTTTAAGATTAAAGGTAAAATAAGCATCGTTGTTAGATGAGTTACCACGTTGGTCACCTGGTGTTGTAACATGCCCAGGATTTAGTTCGTACTGACGATCGTTTAGTAATAATGCATTTGTAAGTTTTGCACCTGTAAAATAGTTACTATAAACTGTTGGATCAATATATTCACTACTTACATCATCTAAATAATCAGTGTTTAGTTTACGATAAATAAACTCTGCCCTTACATTTAATTGAGAGCTTAATTCATATTTAACACCTAACCCTAATGGAATATTTAATTGATTTAATTTGTACTGTTTTCTATCTGGGTATTCAATAAACCCTTGCCCCTCGGTACTTAGTGGTTGTAAATCTACCCATTGCCCACCTCTTTGTGCTTGAGGCTTAAAAGAAAAGAAACCAACTCCACCAAGTAAATAGGGCGAAAATGATGGCGGCTCTCGATCGTATTCGTCATCATAACTTCTAAAAATAAATAATGGGTGAGCCTCCGCAATTAAAGAAAACTCTGTTATTTTACTTCTAAAACTTAAATTTCGATCATACCTACCAAATGTTGAGGCTTTTACTTTTTCAAGCACTTTATCATCGGCTTTTATTTGCCCAAAAGTAGCCTCTGCTCTTATACCAAATTGATATTTGTACAAAGCATGCAAGTAAACACTACCAGCAATAGAGGTTTTGCCCATGTTTAAATCTTTGATAAACTTTTTACCTATACCTTTTCTTCCACCTAAATCGGTAAGGCAGTTCATAAAACCTATAGATGCACCAGCCTCAAACGTAAGCGGATTATCATAAGTGTTATTATCATAAAAATAATACTGTGCTTCAACTTTTTGCATAATGCCTAGCATAAAGCCAATTAACCCAAAAACAACAATTACTTTTTTCATGCGGTAAATATAGTAAACAAAAAATTTTACAAAAAACTTAATTAAACCATAAGTTTAATTAGTATGAGGCTACAAAATAAGGAATTTATTATAATTCTTAATCACCTTTTTGTGGTATTCTTAAAAAATGTGCAAATATTTATTAAATGGCAACTATTACACTTAGGGTTTCTTGCCAAACAAACATACCTGCCATGCAATATTAGCCAATGGTGTGCTTTGTATACTAAAACATCTGGAATATTTTTTATTAAATATTTTTCTACAGCAAAAGGAGTATTAGCCGTTTGCGGTACTAAGCCTATTCTCCTGCTTACTCTATAAACATGCGTATCTACTGCCATGTTGGGCTGCTTATCTATCACCGATGTTATTACATTGGCTGTTTTTCGGCCTACACCGGGCAATTGTATTAATTCATCAACCGTCATAGGAACGTTGCCGCTAAAATTATTTTGCAGCATTTGTGCCATGCCTATTAAATGTTTTGTTTTATTATTTGGGTAAGATATACTTTTGATTACTGGAAAAACATCATCAAAACTAGCTTTACTTAGCTCAACTGATGTTGGGTATTTTTTAAAGATAGCAGGTGTAGTTAGGTTTATTCGTTTATCTGTGCATTGTGCACTAAGTATTACTGCTACTAATAATTGGTAAGGATTATCATACAATAATTCAGTTTCTGCATTTGGGGCATTTTGGGTAAAATAGTCAATTACAAATTGATATTTTTCTTTTTTAGTCATAAAAAATCCTCTAACTTTTGGTTGGAGGAACTAAATTAAATAATTAATAAATAAGATTAAGTTTAAGCAGAAAATTCAGTAATTCCTTTTTCGGCATAGTTTAAAATATTTTCAATTGTTTTTTTACGTGGCGAAAGTGTTAGAGCTTCTAATCTTTTTTGTGCAGAAGTAATAACTTCTAATTTTTCACGTAAAGAGTAGTCTTTTTCTAAAGCGTCTTTAATTTTCGCTGTTTTCTGTAACGATGTCTCTTTGTACAGGTACTGTACCAAATCCTCGGGTGTAAAGTTGTGCATTTTTTGTAAAATTGCTTGTTAAAGAATTAAATATCCGTTATCCGATAACATAAACGAAACTGTAAAAATAATATTGTGCTATAACTATAATTATTTGTTATCAGCCGAGTTACTTATAATAAAAATGTCTTCATTGTCTTTTTTCATCAAATACTTTTCTCTTGCATATTTTTCAATAGTTTGAGCATTTGTTTTTAATAAATCTAACTCTTTATTGGCTTCGTTAATAGCTTTTACTTGATATTGCTCACTTTTTTGCAAACTATTTTGCTTTTTATACTGCCTGATACTATTAAAAATATCTTTTTCAGCAAAAAAAAGCATCCATACAATAAAAAATAAACCCACAAGTAGATATTTATTTTTTATCCAGTTTGGGATATGTGTTATTAATTTCATTTTTAACGCTATTTACCAAATTTAATCTTTCCATTTGGATAAATGGCACTATCTGCCAACATTTCTTCAATTCGTATTAATTGGTTGTATTTAGCCATTCGATCGGTACGGCTAGCACTACCTGTTTTTATTTGCCCACAATTTAAGGCAACAGCCAAATCGGCAATGGTTGTATCTTCGGTTTCGCCACTTCTATGGCTCATAATAGTATTAAAACCAGCTTGTTGTGCCATACTTACCGCATTAATAGTTTCGGTAATGGTTCCAATTTGATTAACTTTTACTAATAATGCATTAGCAATTCCTTCATTAATACCTCTTTCTAAACGGGTTACATTGGTTACAAACAAATCATCACCCACCAATTGGCATTTTTTCCCTACGGCTTCGGTAAGCATTTTCCACCCTTTCCAATCATCTTCTGCCATACCATCTTCTATACTACAAATAGGATATTGTTTTACCCAACTTGCCCAGTAAGCCACCAATTGCTCACTTGTCATTTTTTTACCATCACTTTTGTGAAAAATGTATTTTTTTTCTTTTGCATTCCACAATTCGCTGTTAGCAGCATCCATAGCAATCATTATTTGGCTGCCTGTTTTATAACCAGCAGCTTGTATTGCGGTAAGTACCGTTTCAATAGCTTCTTCATTGCTTTGTATGTTTGGTGCAAAACCACCTTCATCACCAACGTTTGTGCTAAAGCCTTTTTTCTTTAAAACCGTTTTTAATGCATGAAAAATATCTACACCCCAGCGTAAGCCTTCGCTAAAACTAGTTGCACCTATAGGCATTACCATAAATTCCTGAAAATCTATTTTATTATCGGCATGGGCACCGCCATTTAAAATATTCATCATTGGCATTGGTAATATTTTGGCATTTGTACCACCAATATATCTGTACAAAGGTAAATTAGCCTCTAAAGCGGCCGCTTTTGCCACCGCCATACTTACTGCTAGCATTGCATTTGCACCCAACTTACTTTTGTTAGCCGTTTTATCTAAGGCAATCATCATGGCATCAATACCAGTTTGGTCTGCTACATCCCAACCTAATAAATTATCGGCAATTACAGTATTCACATTTTTTATAGCTTTTAAAACAGATTTTCCACCGTAATAATCCTTCTTCCCATCTCTTAACTCAACGGCTTCATGTATGCCTGTGCTTGCACCACTTGGTACTGCTGCTCTTCCTAAGCGTTCGTTTTCGGTTAAAATATCTACTTCTACTGTAGGGTTGCCACGGCTATCTAATATTTGTCGGGCATGAATGGAGGCGATGTAACTCATAATATTATCTGTGATTTTTTGATTTAAGAATTTTTTAGTTAGCAAATTTCCTTTATTAAAAGCATATGAACAAACCAAAATTGTAAAT
Organism: Bacteroidota bacterium; assembly: GCA_031408315.1. Classification (GTDB taxonomy): domain Bacteria; phylum Bacteroidota; class Bacteroidia; order Chitinophagales; family Chitinophagaceae; genus Ferruginibacter. The sequence goes on along the minus strand of JANNWD010000011.1, from coordinate 5,016 downwards.
TTAGGTGAATAGATTTATTTAAGAAATGTAATAAAAAACAAATTTTTTATTACATTTGGCTTTAAATAAAAAGGTTGCGTTAAAATTATAAATCACATTCGGGGGGCAAAAAATTTATCAAACGCCCCTTTAGTTGTTTTCATAGCACCTAAATATTTAGCAAGGGTTTCTTCAAATACATTTTCTTATTTTTCAATTTTAACTTCAGAGTAATGGCTAACATCTAAATTTTGGGAAATGATTTCTTGTTTTAAGCCTATATAGATTTCTAAATTTTTTAATAATTGTCGCATGACGCACAACAAACAGGGCTTGGCGTTGTTGGGGGATTTGAAAAACGTCAGCCCCACTTTTGCCAAACCCAATGTTAGCTGCTGCCGTTTTCTTCGCTTAGAAGGCTTTCAATTATTTCTGTAGCTTTTTGTACAGCATTTTCTTGTCTTAGTTGTTTACCAAGTTGTTGAGCATTGTCAATAATGTTAGGTGTTAATGAGTACAAAATTGCTTTTGATAAATTGTCTGCCGTTAGTTTAGATTTTTTTATGGGCTTTGAACCCACGCCTAATTCAAATACTCTCTGTCCCCAAGCTGGTTGGTCTGCGTTGTGAGGAATTATGATTGTTGGTTTTCCTGCTCTGAGTCCTGTTGCGGTAGTTCCTGCTCCACCGTGATGTATTACCATTTTCATTTTAGGGAATAACCAAGTATGAGGAATACTTTCAATTAAGTATATATTATCGGGCAATTTTTCTTTGTAGTCGTTTTTTGTCCAACCAAGCCCAACTACTGCTCTTTGTTTTGTGAGTGTCAAAGCCTCAATAATAATTGTAAGTGTTTTATTGAAACTATCAAAGTCTTTCATACTTCCAAACCCAATATAGATAGGCATTTCCCGATTCTGAATAAAATCGACAAGGTCAACTGGTGGTACAAAGTTTGGTTCTGTTTCTATTATCCAACTTCCTGTAGTGTGAATATTATTTTCCCATTTTTTAGATTGTGCAAACAAAAGTTCGCTGTAACCATTCAATACCAAACCACCACTTTTAATCTGTTGTTTTAATGGTGAAATGTCAAAGTTAACTTTGCTTTTTATGTTTTTCTTCCAAAATTCTTTTATAGGCGATTTAGCCAATGCCCAAAATACTTTGTCAAAAATAAAATGAGTAAGTAAGTTATAATAGCTGCCCAATTTTGGCAAAGCATAAAATAAAATGGAAGGATAGTCTTTTGTTGTAATAACAGGAAAAGGTGTTGCTAAAACTGCTTTTATTTTTTTCTCTTTTGCTAAGAAAAATCCCAAGGGCAATCCTGGGTGAAAAATTATCAGGTCGGCATCTTGACAAGCATTCCAAATTTCGCCTTGTGTTTTTACCATTAATGACTTCAAAGATTTTGAACCTTTTAAATGGCTTACTATAAATTTAAAAGGGTTGCTACCCTTTGCCATTTCTTGCACATCACCACCTTCCATAATTTTTTGAATGTCCACGTCAAGGGCATAAAAATCAAGTCCGTAGTTTTGTACAAAAGTTTCTTCGTTTTTTGCTGAAACAATTAATACTTCGTAGCCTGACTTTTTTAATCCAAGTCCAAGTGCAATATATGGTTGTAAGTCGCCCCTTGTTCCTACTGTTGTGATTGCTATTTTCATTTATACAGGTGCTTAATTGTTTAATATTTTGAAAAATAAATTTTGTAAAAACAATTTCCCCTTAGTAAAGAACATTTATTTTACCAAATCGATATTAGGTTAAGTTCTTTATTTCAAGCAATTTTTCATTTTATTTTTTGTTTCTAAAATTCAATAATTACTCCAAAGGTTGGTAATATATTAATCGCTTGTTCGAAATTGGCTTCTTTAATTTTATATCTAGTATTATCGGTAGGGTCTGTTATCGGTTGGTTGTTTATGTCTCTTTCTACATAAGCTGTAGGTGGTTGTTGTATGCTGCTATTGGTAATATTTTGTATGTCAATATAAAAGTTTAGGTTATACTTTTTGAAGTACCATTTTTTGTCCACTCTTACATCTGTTTGAAAAAAGTTGCCTACTCTTTTTATGTTGGTTTGTGTTGGGTCTGCAACGCCTTGTCCAAATGCGTCCCACACCGTTTTTAAAGAAGTAAGGTTTAAATTGTTTGGTGTGTAAGGTCCACCTGAAGCAAATCTTAATTTTGTTCCTATTTCCCAATTTTTTTGTAATCGTTTACCGATAGTGAGTACCGCAATGTGATTATAATCCCAAGCAGAAGGAATATATTGGTTATCTTTTTCAAATTCGCTTTTCATAAGTGTATAGGATAAAATACCATAAAACCTTTTCCATAATTTTTGTTGTGCCATAAATTCTAATCCATAGCTGCGACCTTTTGCACTTGAATTTACTGGTTCGTTGCCAATTGCACCAAAGTCGCTACCTACGTTTGCTAGCGAAATATTTTTATTAATTAAGTACGGATAATTACTATACTTTTTATAAAATCCTTCTACAATAATTTTTAAATTGTTGGGCATATTATATTCAAGTCCACCTACTATATGGTCGGCTTTTATGTATTTTAAACCGTTGGTTTTATTTATAAGTTCGTTGTTATTGTCTTTATAACCCAATGCTGTATATGGTGGCAATTGATAATACCTACCTGTGTTAAAATTGAAACTAAATTTATTTGAAATATTATACGTGACTGCAAACCTTGGCGAAAATTGATTTAATAGGTTTGAAGTTTTACTTGAATAATCTGTACCATCTAATCTTGTACCTAATGAAAATATGAGTTTATCATCAAGAAAATTTTTGTTGATATTTCCAAATAGGGCATACTTATTTATATTTAAGTTGGTAGTATAATTATCATTTGTAACACCTGTAGAAGTTACTCTTTGTGATATGGTTTTATTAGAATAATTAGCATTTTCGTAAGCTATACCAACTGAAATATTATAACCACTTTGGGAACGTAAATTGTATTCGTATCTTACTTTGGATTCGTTTTCGGTACTCTTGTAATCTAATACTTTATTAGCTTCCGAACTATCATTACCGTCTTTATATCTTTTAAAAGTGTTGTTAAAGTAACTATTGCTTAATACTACTTGATGAAAACCATTTTTAGTAAAATGTTTGTAATTAGCTCCCATCGTAAAATTGTATTGGTTGTTTTCTGGAATGGTATTTTTAAAACTTTCAAATATTTGTTTGTCCGTATTGTTTAAATTTTTGTAAGAAGACGCTGTTCTAAAATTTCTATTTAAGTTTGTTTCATCATAAGCACCAAGCCCAATAAATGATATTTCATCTTTTTCGGAGAGTTTTGTTTTTATTTTAAATTGAATATCGCTATAGGTTGGTATAACAGGGAATCCAAAGGCTTTACCCAAAACTTCTTGGTAGCTTCTTCTAAAAGAACTGTTGAAAGTAGTTTTTTTACCTATTGGTCCATTTGCTAAAAAGGCAAGGTCAGTTAAACCAAGTATAGCCGTGTAACGTACTTTTTCTTTATTGCCATCTTTTTGTTTAAATTCAAATAAAGAGCTTAATGTATTGCCCCTGTTTGCAGGAAAAGCACCTGCAAAAAAATCAACTTCTCTAATCATATTTACATTTATCATTCCAAATACTCCACCTGTTGCCCCTTGTGTAGTAAAATGATTTATGGTAGGCACTTCTACGCCATCTAAATAAAATTTATTTTCGCTTGGTCCACCACCACGAATAATTAAATCGCTTCTAAAACTTACTGCTGATGCCACTCCTGGAAAAGATTGAATGGCTTTTGTAATATCTCTATTTCCGCCCGGATTTCTTTCAATTTCAGCAGCACCAATTGTTTTTAAAGAAACTGGACTTTCTCTTGTTTTGTTAAAAGGGCTTGCTTTTACGGTTACTTGTGCTAATGTTTCATTTTCATCAAGACTAATGTCAAGATAAGTAGGTAAAGTGCCTAAAACTACAATTTCATAAACAATTTTTTGTTTATAACCAACATAACTACCAATAACATTGTAAGTGCCAACAGGAATATTAGCAATAATATAATTTCCTAAACTATCACAGGTTGCTGCTAAATTAATACCTTGTAATTGTACACTTGCATAAGCTAAAAATTGATTTGTATTGGTAAAAGAAATTTTACCTTTTAAAGTACCTGTTTGAGCAGATAGTTGAATTGAAAAAAATACTCCTAAGAAAACAGTTGCTATTTTTTTATTTTTTTGCATCATTTTTTTATTGTTTATGATGCAAAAATCAACTTTGTTTTATTATTCTAACTTAACATTTGTTACAAAATTATTTGCCTTCTAATTCTGGAAAGGCTTTGTGGCTTTATACCCAAAAACGAAGCAATGTATTGAATTGGGATATTTTGTAAAAGATGAGGCTGTTCCGTTATCATTTTTTTGTACCGAAGTTCGGCTGTAAGAGTAGCTAAGTCATTTGCCCTGATTTGTGATAAAGCCATAACTTTTTCAAAAATGACTAAGCTGAATTTTTTAAAGTTTTCGCTTTTGTCAATAAGCGTTATTAGGTTTTGTCTTGAAATTCTTAATAATTGACAATCTGTAATACATTCAACATTTTCTGTTGCAGGTTTTTGGTTGATAAGGCTTAGGAAAGATGCAATAAAGCCATTTGGAGAGCATAGGTATGTAGTTATTTCGTCTTCATTTTCATCGTAATAAAACAGTCGCATAAATCCTTTATCAATAAAATATAAGAATGCTGGTATTTTTTCTTGTTCTTCAACAATTATATTCCTATTTATGCTGATTGTTTCAAAAAATTCCTTGCACAATGTTTTATCATTTATGTCTAACTGAATTGTTTTTGAAATTTCTTGAAATAAACTGTCAAACATTTTTATGGTTATATTTTTGTTTAGGGTGTCGCACTACGGTTGCAGCTACCACATCAACTTTAACAGTATAGGCTCCTGATTTTGTGCCATTAATAAATATATTTAAATTTATTTGGGCTTTTCCAAAAATGGTAGTTGCACACAATGCTATCAC
>JANNWD010000010.1:0-11279 GCA_031408315.1 Bacteroidota bacterium | reverse complement strand
TTTGCAAAGTTTTTACCTACGCATACCGAAAGCGAAGAGTGTTTGTATAAAATAAAAAACAGTATTCAAGCTATTCATACTAATACATCAACCACTACATAAATTGCTTTATACTTACTTCAACGATATTAGTTTTAGTCAACCTTTGTTTTTTGCATTATTTGCAATTTTGCCTTTACTTATTTTTTATTATGCAAAAAAGAATAATCAACAAACGGCATCTATTTCAGTTTCAACTATTGCAGCAAATGGGCTAACATCATTTAAAACTGCCTTGCGGCATTTACCTTTTGTGTGCCGTTTATTTATATTAAGTTGTATAATTATTGCACTAGCAAAACCACAAACCCAAAGCCAATTACAACAAGCAGAGGGAGAGGGGATAGATATTATATTATGTATTGATGTTAGTGGGAGTATGACTGCACAAGACTTTCAGCCCAATAGATTAGAGGCTGCAAAAAAAGTTGCTGCCGATTTTGTGAGTATTAGGCAGAGTGATAAAATTGGAATAGTAATATTTGGTGGCGAAAGTTTTACGCAATGCCCACTTACAACTGATACAAGAGTTTTGCTTAGTGCTATCCAAAATATACACAATGGTTTATTGCAAGATGGTACTGCAATTGGAGATGGCTTAGGTACAAGTGTAGATAGATTACGAACAAGCAAAGGAAAAAGTAAAGTAGTAGTATTGCTAACAGATGGGGAAAATAATGGTGGTTTAATTGGACCAGATGCTGCCAAGGAGATTGCTAAAGCATTTGCCATAAAAGTTTATACTATTGGTGTTGGTACCGAGGGTTATGCACCGCAACCAGTAAATACGCCTTTGGGTGTGCAAGTGCAAAATGTAAAAGTTACTATTGACGAAAAATTGTTAACTCAAATAGCTAAAGAAACTGGAGGTAAATATTTTAGAGCAAAAGATAATGAATCGCTAATAAAAATTTATGATGAAATTAATCAATTAGAAAAATCGAAAGTAGAAATAAGTAGCACTATTAAATACTCCGAAAAATATTTTCCGTTTGTACTAATGGCGTTATTTTTTATTTTGTTAGAAGTGCTATTGCGGTTTACAGTGCTTAAAAAGTTTCCGTAAGTTGTGGTATGAAAAAATCTACAATAGGTATTTTACTCCTAGTTGTTGGAATGTTAGTAGGAGGTGTTGGAGTGCTTCAAAAAATTACACATTCACCTAATGCAGATGCAATACGAACTACAGGGACAGTAATTGCTGTAATAGGCTTACTAGTTTATTGTTATGCACTATTTTATAAAAGAAAATAATAATTTTCAAATAATTTTGAAAATTCAATAAATATATTATCTTTGTATAGTAAATAATTAATCATGAAATTGACGGAAGCAAAAGCACAGTTTATTAGCAGTTGGGGAGCATTTGGAACCAATTGGGGCATAAATAGAACTATGGCACAAATACATGCTTTGTTGTTAATAAGCCCAAACCCAATAACGCAAGATGATATTATGGAACAGTTAAATATTAGCCGTGGCAATGTTAATATGAACACTAGAGAATTGATTGACTGGGGATTAGTTGATAGAGTATTGCTACCTGGGGAACGGAAAGAGTTTTTTAGTGCTGAAAAAGATATTTGGAAAGTAAGTACACAAATAATTAAAGAAAGAAAACGAAGAGAGCTTGACCCAATGCTTAAGCTATTAGCACAATTAGAAAAAGTAGAAGGTGATAAAAAAGATAAAGAAACAAAGCAGTTTATTGATACGGTGCAGGGTATTAAAAAATTTGGTAGCCAAGCAGATAAAATGTTGGATGTAATGATAAAAGCAGAGGAGAATTGGATTACAGGTACACTATTAAAGTTCTTTAAATAAATTTAAAAGGTAAGCTAGATAATTTCTGGCTTTTCTTTACAAAATATATTTCAATATTTATTGAAAATTCAAAATATATAGTTATGAAAAAGTTTAAAATTTTTGATGTTTGGATTAGCGCTCTCTTAATTTTAGCATCTTTACTGATAGCCATATTTGGAAAATCGTTTGCATTTATAATTGGATATTTTATTGTTGGTGGTTGGCAAATTATAAGTATGTTAGTGCATATTTATAATACTAATTGGATAAGTCAGCCTAATGTATCAAGAAAGATTTATTGTTGGGTTACCGCTTTATCACTATTATCTTTTCCGATAGGTGGCTATATTATACTTTTACTTATTGCACCATTAATGGCGTTTTTTTATACCTATATATGCTACGAAGAAACGTATAAAAAAATGAAACGACCTTTAGATGATTTAAGATAAATTGCTAAAGTAATTATAATGAATTTTAAAACTACATATTGGATTAAATGGTTAATAATGCTTGTAAGTATTATTGTTACTGCCTTTTCACTAAATCAATATGCTAAAACTATTCAGCATTTGCTTAAAATAAACTACAATTGGCAGTTTGAGTTTTGGATGGTAATAGGAATGTTATTTTTTCAATTTATCTTTCTATATAAAAAAAATACACCAATTCAATTTAATTACTATTATAAAATGTTGTTAGTTTCTTTATTAGGTTCAATACTTTTATGGCCATTATTGGTAATTAATTTTTATAAACCTCAAACCGATTTAGTAAATGTTTTTTACTTTTTTGCAGTGGTAATAATAATGTTTTTTGTACACAAAAAAATAGTAAAGCAGTTGCAACTTCCATTTTATATTTCATACACTTGGGTTATTTATCGATTCCTTATTTTAATTTTTATCATCTAACTAAAATGAAACAAAAAGTAATAATAGCAGGCGGTACTGGCTTTGTAGGTAATTATTTAATTCCGAAATATTCACAGCTTGGTTACGAAGTATTGGTAATTAGCAGGCAAGCAAATCACATTAACTGGACAAATGAACAAAGCATAGTTAACGCTTTGGAAAATGCCGATATGCTAATTAATCTTGCTGGTAAATCGGTAGATTGTAGATACACAGGTAAGAATAAAAAAGAAATTTTTGATTCAAGAATTGATACTACTAAAATTTTAGGCAATGCTATTTTACAATGTAAAAATCCACCACCACTTTGGATTAACAGTAGCACCGCCACCATTTATCGCCATGCTATGGATAGAGCAATGACCGAAGCTACTAGTGAAATTGGCAGCGGATTTTCTGTAAATGTGGCTACTAATTGGGAAAAGTCTTTCTTCGACTTTAAGTTAAAAAATACGAGGCAAGTAGCTTTACGTATGGCTATAGTTTTGGGTGCAAATGGTGGTGTAATACATCCTTTAAAAAACTTAGTAAAGCTTGGTATGGGTGGTAAGCAAGGTGGAGGTAAGCAAATGTTTAGTTGGATACATATTGAAGATGTGTTTAACATTATTCAATTTGTACAACATAATAAAAGTATAACTGGGGCAATAAATACATCTGCCCCAAACCCAATTACCAACCAATATTTAATGCAAACATTTAGGCAACTAATGAATGTTAAAATTGGTATTCCATTACCTACATGGCTATTAAAATTTGGTGCAGTATTAATTAAAACCGAAACAGAGTTGGTATTAAAAAGTCGCTGGGTTGTGCCAGAAAAATTATTGAAGGAAGGATTTGTATTTAGGTATAATAAAATTGAAGACGCTTTAAATGAAATTTTAAATCAATAAAATGTTGACTTATGCAAACGCTAGATAAAATAATTATTTATGATGATGATTGCCCTTTGTGCAGTGCATACACTAGCACATTTGTAAAAACGGGTTTAATTAAAAAAGAAAATAGAAAAAATTTTAGCACCATCACTCCTCCATTATTGCAATTAATAGATGTTGAAAGAAGTAAAAATGAAATACCTGTAATTGAACTGCCCACCAAGAAAGTATATTACGGTATAGATGGCTTAGTAGAGATTTTAAGTGCAAAATTTCCCTTTATAAAACCAATTGTAAAAACACAACCTATAAACTGGATTTTAAAAAAAATTTATAAACTAATTTCTTACAACCGAAGAGTAATTATAGCAACAAAAACTAGGGCATGTGCTTTTAATTGCACACCACAATTTAATGTTAGGTATAGATTATTATTTGCATTTTTATTTTTACTTTTCAATACTACAATGCTTTTTCCGTTATATAAATATGTGATAGTTAATAGTGTATTTAATAATGTTTCCGTAACCCAATTTCAAATAGCTCATATTGCTTTAGTAGCTGTAAATATTGGCATAGCCTTAGTGTTAACAAAAAAAGAAGGGATAGAATTTATTGGTCAAGTAAATATGTTAGCCACTATTACCATTCTGTTATTTATTCCATTAATGTTGTTGAATAAATACCAACTTGTACAAGCCCAACTAATTAATAATAGTTATATGGTATTGTTAACAGGCTTTGTTGTAAAAGAATATTTCCGTAGAATGAATTTTGCAGAAATTATTCCCAAATATAATTGGATAATGTGGCTTAATGGCTTTGGCATTGTATTGTTTTTACTTTCTTTAAAAGCCTAACTTTGTATAAAATGAACACTCAACCAACCATACTGTTTGATGGCGTTTGTAACTTTTGTAACGGAGCAGTAAACTTTGTAATAAAAAGAGACAAAAAAAGTGTAATAAAATTTGCAGCCCTTCAAAGCAATGCAGGTATACAATTATTGAAGGAATATAGCTTGCCAACAAATGATATGAAGTCGTTTGTGTTTATTGAAAATGGTGTAGCATACACACAAAGTACAGCAGCAATAAAAGTGTGTAAATATTTAAATGCTGGTTGGTCATTATGCAAAGTTTTTATAATTGTGCCTAAATTTATAAGAAATGGTTTGTATAATTGGATAGCAAAAAATAGATATAAATGGTTTGGTCAAAAAGATAGTTGTATGATACCCACACTAAAAGTACGAACAAGATTTTTAGCATAATTGTATGAGTAAAAAAACATTAGTAATAGGTGCATCAACTAATCCGGAGCGGTATAGTTTTTTGGCAGTAAATAAATTGCTAAAATATAAACATGATGTTGTTGCAATTGGTTTAAAAATTGGCGTAATAGAAGATGTTACTATACAAACTGATTTAGTCCCTTTTAATGGTATTGATACAGTAACACTTTATGTTAATTCTACAAATCAAAAACCATATTACAACTATATTCTCTCCTTAAAACCTAAACGAATAATTTTTAACCCTGGTACAGAAAATACAGAATTAGAACAATTAGCCAATGCAAATAATATTGAAGTAATTGAGGCTTGCACCTTAGTTATGTTATCTACCAATCAATATTAATCGTACATCTCCCCAAAAAATTATCGTAAAATTACTTGTCTTGTTTACGTAAAATTAATTTTATTAGGGTTTTAATAATAAACTTATAAAAGTGTCGTTTTATATATAGGCAGGATTGCTGCACTTACCAATATCTCTAAATTCAAACACAAGAAAATGAAAAACCTTTACCCGTTTTCGGCGGTGCTTATATGCTTATTAATGGCATTTACAAGCAAAGCTCAAAACAATATCAAGCCAAAATTATTTAGCAATTTCCCCACAAAAATAGAATGTAATGAAGCCGATTTAGCTGATATATTTAATAGTACAGCAGGGCAAAGTGTAAATATAAATTTTCAATCGGGTTTGTATTTCACAGGTAATGTAACTTCTAATATAGTAAGATATTCAAACTTACAAACTGCCATTATAAAATCTCCACTTTTTGACAATGCTGTTTTAAGTATTTCCAAAGCTACCAACGTAGATGGAACTATTGAGTACACAGGTAGAATAATTAATACAGGTTATTTTGATGGCTACGAAATAGCAAAAACTAAAACTGGTACTTATATTTTAACAAAAATTGAAACAGATAAAGTATTGTTTACCTGTCAGCATTAATATATCCATAATTACTAATACTAATTACACATGAAAAAATATTTTATTATCATTATAAGCCTCTTATTATTTTCCAACATAGCACTTAGTGTACCAATCTTAAATAGCTACCCATCTGCAACAGCCACAATTTTTTTAGATTTTGATGGAGATGCAGTTTCTGGTACAGTTTGGAACGGTGGCAATGCATTAAACTGTCAAGCAGCACCTTTAACAGAAGCTCAAATTTTAGAAATATTCAATAGAGTTGCTGAAGATTTTCGTCCATTTAATATCAATATTACAACCGACTCTACAGTATATTTAAGTAAACCATTAGATAGACGGAATAGAATAATTATTACACCTACAAGTGCATGGGCACCTGGTGTTGGCGGAACAGCTTATCCTGGCTCTTTTGCTATTAATGATGATATTCCAGCTTTTGTTTTTTCGGATAGATTAGGAAATAGCGGTAAACAAATTGCTGAATGTTGTTCACACGAAATAGGGCATACACTTGGTTTAGATCATCAATCAAAATACAATGGAGCCGATTGTGCAAACCCTATAGAGTTTTATAGTAATGGAGCTGGTAGTGGTCAAGCTGCTTGGTCGCCAATTATGGGTAATAGCTATTACAGAAATATGACGACTTGGAACAATGGTCCAATGCCAACAGGGTGTACTAATCTAGAAGATAACCTATCTCTTATAACTACACTAAATGGTTTCGGTTATCGTACAGATGATTATACAGAAGCATTAAATGCAAGTGCAACAACATTACTTTCTAATTTTTCTTTACAAGGAGTTATTACAACGGCAACAGATAGAGATGCCTTTAAATCTATTTTAGCAACAAACTCAAACGTACACATTACAGTTATACCTTACAACTTAGCATTAGATTATGTTGGTGCAAATTTAGATATCAAGTTAGAGTTGTTTAGTTCTGCCGGAACCTTAATTAGAACCTACGACCCTGCAACAACAATGGCTATAACAGTTGATACCGTTTTAGGTATTGGTACATACTATTGGAGAGTAGATGGTGCAGGAAATGTAAACATTGGTGACTATGGTAGCCTAGGTTCATATACATTTAGCGGAACTAGTAGTGCATTGCCTATTCGTAGTGTTGTGTTATCTGGCAATAGTAATAAAGGTATTCACTCATTAAATTGGGCTATTAAGGCAGACGAACCTATAAAAAGTATTGTTCTAGAATTGTCATCAAATGGCACAGGTTTTACATCATTATCTAACTTAAATGCGGCAACAAATAAATTTTCGTACAATCCTTATCAAATCAATACAGTTTATTATAGATTAAGGGTAACGTCAGTTGTAAATCAAACGGTTTACTCTAATACAATTTCGTTAAAAAGTACCGAAAACACAGATGCTTCTTTTAAAGTTTCTACATTAGTACAAAATGATATTAGTGTTAATGCTCCAGAAAATTATCAATACAGAGTAGTTGATATAAATGGCCGACAAATAGCAGTTGGTAATGGTGCAAAAGGAATGAATACAATAAATATTAGTAACAAAGCAAATGGCATGTATATATTACAACTATTTGCTAATACAAAAACTCAAACAGAAAGGATAATAAAAAACTAAGGTAGATTCATGTGTAAATTAAAGGGGTAGCAGCAATGTTACCCTTTTTTATTTTTTAGCAATACTAAATGTTGAATACTAAATATTCGTAACTTTAAAAAACCATTTTTATGTTGTGGAGAAAATTTAACGGAGAACACATTCATTTGCCCATTAAAGATGCAGTAGAACAAGCCATTAAAAAAGAAGCTGCAGAAGGCAATAAGCTAAAAGTTTGTATAGGTACCGATAGTCAAGTAAAAGGTAAAGAAACCGAATTTGCAACAGTAATTGTTTTTTTAAGAGAGGGTAGAGGCGGCTTTATGTTTATACACAACGAAAAAACATTACATAAACACAGTATTAAGGAACGTATGCTGGTAGAAGTTGCTAAAAGCATAGAAATTGCTTACGAACTGTGCAATTTATTTACCGATTATAATGTAGATATGGAAGTACATGCTGATATAAATACCAATCCTCAATTTAAAAGTAACGAAGCATTACGAGAAGCTATGGGCTACATTTTAGGAATGGGCTTTGCCTTTAAAGCCAAGCCAGAAGCCTTTGCTAGTAGTTGCTGTGCTAATAAAGCGGTGAATTAATTTGCACCAATATTTATTTCATCTATCAAGGTAAGTATCTTATCTTTCCCCATTTTTTTTACAGCACTAGTTACAAAATGTTGGGGTAAAAACTGCCACGTTTTTTTCATAGCTTCTAAAAACGATTTTACATTTTTGCTTACTATGGCTTGTTTTTCTTTATCGCTTTTAGTAAATATTAATGCAAACGGAATTTTCCATGTTTTTAATTGCTCTAAAAAAGCCAAATCAATTTTTTGAGGAGAGTGTCGGGCATCTATCAAAACAAAAACCAAACTAAGGTTTTCTCTTTTACGTAAATAATTTTCAATCATTTGCTCCCAACGGCGTCGGCTACTTTGGCTTACTTTGGCAAAGCCGTAACCGGGCAAGTCAACTAAATACCAATGATCTTGCTTATCAGCTTTTGTGTGTGTACTTGTAGAGTAAATTTCAAAATGATTAATAAGTTGTGTTTTACCAGGAGATGCAGATGTTTTAGCTAATTTTTCCATACTGCATAGCATATTAATTAGTGATGATTTGCCCACATTACTTCGGCCAATAAAAGCATATTCTGGTTTATCTGGTAAGGGGCATTTATCAAAAGAGGGACTGCTAATTATATACTTTGCAAACTTAATAACCATGTGCAAATATAAGGGCTTTAAAAAAGGTAGCTGTAAAGTAGGCTTTAACATAACCTTACTTCAACAACAAACCTTTAATAAAATTGTAAATAGTATCTTTACAATCAATGACAAATTTTGCACATGATAGCGTAGTGCCGTATAAAAATGCGGATGAAAGCAAGAAAGAGCAAGTTGCTACAATGTTTAACGATATAGCAGGTAAATATGATTTTTTAAACCGGTTTTTAAGTGCAGGTACCGATATTGGTTGGCGAAAAAAAGCATTAAAGCAGTTGGATGAAATTAATCCAAAAAATTTGTTAGATGTAGCCACTGGCACAGCAGATGTAGCTATAATGGCTACTAAGCAATTAACTCTTACAAAAATTATTGGTATAGATATAAGCGATGGTATGTTGGATGTAGGGAGACAAAAAATTGCTAAAGCCAACCTACAAAATACTATAGAATTGTTAAATGGTGATAGCGAAGCAATAAATTTTGAAGATAATACGTTCGATGCCGTAACGGTAGCATTTGGTGTACGTAATTTTGAAAATTTAGAAATGGGTTTAAGTGAAATAAAACGAGTACTAAAGCCAAATGGTAAATTAGTAGTATTAGAGTTTAGCAAACCAATGCTACCAGGTGTAAAAACAATGTATAACTTTTATATGAAAATTATAACACCAACAGTGGGTAAACTAGTTTCTAACAACAAAGAGGCATATAAATACTTAGATGAATCTATACAAAAATTTCCCGAAGGGAAAAATTTTATCACTATTTTGAATAATTTAGGATATAAAAATACTTATTTAAAAAAATTGAGTTTAGGAATATGCAGCATCTATTGCGGAACAAAATAATATTTTTAGTTGGGTTTTTTATGGCTTCATCTTCACCGATATTTTCTCAAAATGCGATGGATTTGAATTTGCCCGACCATGATAGTAAACGAATACATTTTGGTATAAACTTAGGCATCAATCGTTCACATTTTAATTTTCAACACCATCCTATTTTTTTAGGGCAAGATAGTGTAATGGTAGTTAATAGCGTTAACAGCACTGGCTTAAACTTAGCTTGGCTGGTCAATTTAAATTTAAGTGAACATTTTGATATACGTACATTTCCATTAAACTTAACGTTTTCGGAAAAAGTATTTCAATACAGTTTAAAATATCCAGATAAACCTGCTGGCGAAGACTCTATCACAGATAAAAAAATACAATCTATTTCTTTAACCTTGCCTATACAATTAAAATTTAGTAGCGATAGAATTAATAATTTCAAAGTGTATATGATTGCAGGCGTAAAAGCTGAGTACGATTTGGCCTCCAATGCAGGTGCTAGAAAAGCCGAAAATCTTATTAAATTAAATAAATTTGATTTTGGGGTAGATGCTGGTATTGGCTTTCATCTCTATTTCCCAATGTTTGTACTTACTCCCGAATTAAAAGTTGGATGGGGCTTAGGCAATTTACATAGCCGAGATAAAAGCCTTAAATTTAGTAACGTAATAGATAAAATAAATTCTCGTAGTATCACTATTTCATTAACTGTGGAGTAATTCCATTTACTTTTTTCACCAAACTTTATGCAACCCAAAAGTTGCTAGGTCCGTCTAAGTATAAAACTATATTGTTTTTACTACACCCTTTATTACAAAAAACCACCAAGTTTATGTTACGAAAATTACAAATTATACGTTTGTTAAAAATGAATATATGCCTACTGCTATTAAGTATAGCTAGCATTACTTCTACAGCTCAAGTACGTGAAGTATTAGAAGCTATAAAACCCAAAAAAGAATTCACTGGTACACCTATTTTACAAAAAAAATCACAAATAATTCAGTTTGGTATAGCAGCACCAAATAATATTGCTACACTTTTAAATTTTGGTGGTGCTGGTAGCTTTTTAAACTCTACCGAAGGTGGCAAAGTAGGGCCATTTTTTTTAGCCTATGAATATATGATAAAAGAAAATTTGGGTATTGGTGCTACACTATCGTATGCAAGGGCAAAAAAAACATATAGTAATCCTTTTGGCAATGGTAATATAACTGGTGATTTAGCTGGCACATCATTATTACTTTCTACAACCTATCACTTTTATATTACCGATAAATTAGACCCTTACGCAAAAGCTAGTATTGGAGCAACATTGTGGAAAGGTAGTTATAAAAATGATGATGGTAGTGAGGCAGAAAAAGCAGCATTACCAGCACCTGTAGGCTATAGTGCATTAGTTGGATTGCGGTATTTTGTAAGCCCAAAATTTGCACCTTTTGGGGAGTTAAGTTTTAGTAATTTAAAATTTACTGCAGGTATTGGAATAGCAATAAAATTAAAATAAGTAATAAACTTTTTGTTAATTGAAAAATATAATTCACATATTAGTAGCACTTAGTTTCATTAACCTAGCAAGTTGTCAAGTTGTACGCTGTAATAATGGAAGTATTTTTTCTAAAATATCTGCAGCTAAATCTGTATCTAGTATTTCAAAAACAACAATATCCATTGGTACTGCAACAAATATTGCCATCCCTATCATTAAGTCAATTGCCCATGTAGTTAAAAATGCC
>JANNWD010000009.1:0-4082 GCA_031408315.1 Bacteroidota bacterium | reverse complement strand
CTCAAATAAATGCGTAAATCTGGTGTAGATGGATTTACTACAAAATTTGCACTTGTTTGAAGTTTTAAATCTCCATTTTCTATTTTTAATTTTCCAATACCTACGCTTCCCATATTTACAAAACTACCAGAGCGTATTACTTGTACCATTAAAGGAGGGCTAAAAATTGAAGCAGATGTTGCGGTTACATTAGCTGTGCCATATTCAATACCTTGGACTATTCCATTATTTAAAACAGAAACTAAATTATTATTACTTGTATTAAACGTAAAGGCTAATCCTGGTATAGCTGTGCCATTGCTGGTAAAACCTGTAGCCGTTACAGTAGAAAATTGTGTTTTATTTATTTCTAAAATATTGTTTGGCAATAGAGTGATGGTAGCCAACTGATTATTTGCCGAAATGGTTACAGAGGCGGAAGCAGTAAGTGCATTTAATGTGGCTAAAATATTGGTTTGACCTACTGCAACTCCTGTAACCATTCCTTGTTGATTAACTGTTGCCATATTTGTATTCATGCTACTCCAAACTACACCACTTGGTACAGGGGCTTGCATACCTTGGCTATTAAAATAGGTTAAAGTAAATGTACCTGTATTACCTGCTGATAAGTTTAAATTACCTGGCGATATTTCTAATCTTTCTTGATTTGCAGTTACAGTAATAACAGCATTGGCTACAATAGTATTTAAAGTGGCTTTAATGCTAGTTTGCCCAATAGTTATACCGCTAACAACTCCCTGTTGGTTTACATTGGCAATTCCTGAATTTAAACTACTCCAAACCACTCCACTAGGCACTGGGGCTTGGTTACCCATATTATTAAAATAAGTAAGTGTAAATGTGGTGGATGTACCAGCATTAATACTGTTTGTAGGCGAAGAAATTTCTAATCTATCTGAAACAGTATTAGAAGTAACTGTAATTAATGCCGTAGCCGATATAGTATTGTAAGTAACCGTAATACTGGTCTGTCCAGCTGCTATGCCAGTAATTAAACCTTGTGCATTAACTGTTGCTATTGAATTGTTTAAACTACTCCAAGTTACATTTGTAGGTACTGTAGCTGCTACTCCTTGGTTGTTAAAAAAACTAGTTGTAAAATTGGTGGTATTGCCCACTAAAACCGTTTTGGAGCTTGGGCTAAGCTCTAATCTTTCTGGTACTGTTGCAAGTGGTGTATCTGCTGCTTTTTTTGAGCAAGATGTAAATGACAGTATTATAAAAATAAATAAGGATAAATTCTTGACCATGTTTATTAGATTTTAATGTAAAAAATACATTTTATAATCATATATACAACTTAAAGCCTATTATCGTTTTTTAAATTTTAAATAATTTAATCAGTATTAAATTAGATAATCTATTATGGTTTATAGTTCTATAAAATTATTCTAATATTTAGGTTAAAAATATTTGTAGTTACAAATTTAAATATGGTATCGGTAATTTTTCTTGCTGTCGATTTTTTTTTAACTAAACGTCTACGTTTTGATAAACAAGAATAAATCATTAGATTTTAGGAATATTATCCTGCAATTTTCAAGTCGAATTACATTTAATTAAAAACCCAATTTTACAGTAAAATTAGTTAGAGGGTTTTGTTAATTGGTCAAACAAAATAAATATTCCTTACCGTTAATGCTTTCCTAAAAATTCGACTTATTTGTGGCTAAATGTTTGTTTGTTCTTAAATTGCTAGTTCAAAATATTTATGAATGAGTAAAAATTTACTTTTTGGGTTTAACGTTCTTTTAGTAGCTGCTGTTGGCTATTTGTATTATCATACTTTTTTAAGTAAAAAAAGTGTTGCATCCCACAACCAAAATGCCTATCCATCTAACCCAAAAGACAGCAATTGTAATAAAGCACACATTGCCTATGTTGAGTTAGATAGTATGTACGAAAATATTAGTTATATCAAACTAAAGCGTACTGATATGGAAGCTAAACAAAAAAAAATAGAAACCGAATGGCAAAACGGAATGAGAAATTTAGAAGTAAAAAAAGATAATTTTTTAAAACGTGGTGCATCTATAACTCAACAAGAGGCAGAGAAATTTCAAAATCAGTTAATGAGTGAGCAACAAAATGTTGATGCTAAAAAGCAAAGCCAAGGGCAAGCATTGAGTGAAGAAAGTTTTAAATTTACCGAGGGGTTGCAAAAAGATTTGAAAGACTTTTTAGAAGAATATAATAAAGAAAAAAACTACATGTATATTCTAACAACTGGCACTGGGTTAGATTATTTAGTATATAAAAACCCTGTTTTAAATATTACCAACGATGTTATCAAAGGAATGAATGCAAAAATGAATGCAAAGGAAAAATAGGGGCACTAAGATTTTTCAAAATGCTTAATTACCTTTAATACTAAAACAAGTTTGTAAACCTCTGTAATAAATTAAAAATACTTTTCCTAAATCTCAATACAATAAAATTTATTAACTTGTCCTAATTAACTAACTAATTGGGCTTTTTTATGGCAGACCAAACTAACTCCTTTAAACCAACGCTTGGCCTTTTTGATGCCACAATGATTGTAGCTGGTAGTATGATAGGTAGCGGCATTTTTATTGTAAGTGCAGATATTACTCGTAATGTAGGTAGTGCTGGTTGGTTAATAGCCGTTTGGCTTATTACTGGCTTTATGACGCTTACCGCTGCACTTAGTTATGGCGAATTAAGTGCCATGTTTCCTAAAGCTGGTGGGCAATATGTTTATTTAAAAGAAGCTTTTAATCCATTGGCAGGGTTTTTATACGGTTGGAGCTTTTTTGCGGTAATACAAACAGCAACAATTGCCGCAGTAGGTGTGGCGTTTAGTAAATTTATTGCTTATTTAGTCCCAGAGTTGGGTAACAATTATTACTTATTTAGTGTACTAGGATTAAAAATACATTCGGGGCAATTATTAGCTATTGCAATTATTACATTACTTACCTACATAAATTCCAGAGGTGTAAAAGAAGGAAAATTTATACAAACAATTTTTACTAGTGCAAAATTATTAGCTTTATTTGGATTGATAATTTTTGGATTTGTGTTAGTTAAAGATAGTTTTTGGAGCCAAAATATGGCAACAGGTTTAACAGCCATGCAAGATTTAGGAGTAGATGATAAAGGCGTTACACCAACGTTATGGAAGGGCATTGGTGGAGCAGCATTAATTGGGGCTATAGCTGCCGCAATGGTAGGTTCAATTTTTAGTAGCGATGCTTGGAATAACGTAACTTTTATTGCTGGAGAAATTAAAAATCCCCAAAAAAATATTGGGCTAAGTTTATTTTTAGGAACATTAATTGTTACTGTAATTTATGTATGTGCTAACTTAATGTACTTAAATGTATTGCCATTAAATGAAATTGCTTTTTGTGCAGATGATAGGGTAGCAGTAGCTGCTGCAAATAAAATTTTTCCTGCATTTGGCACTACTGTTATAGCAATACTAATAATGGTTTCTACATTTGGTTGCAATAATGGATTGGTATTGGCAGGGGCAAGAGTTTACCATACTATGGCAAATGATGGCTTATTTTTTAAACAAGCTGGTACATTAAATAAAGCTGGAGTTCCTGCTTATGCTTTATGGATACAATGTGCTGTAGCAGCGGCTTGGTGTTTAAGCGGTAAATATGGCGATTTGTTAGATATGATTTCTTTTGTTGTGGTAATGTTTTACGTTTTAACCATTATTGGAATTTTTATTTTACGTAAAAAAAGACCAGATGCAGTAAGGCCTTACAAAGCATTTGGCTATCCAATTTTACCTGCTATATATATTATTTTAGGCGTTGCATTTTGTGTGCTACTAACTATTTATAAACCAAAATTTGTATGGCCAGGTTTAATTATTGTGGCTATTGGCGTACCTATTTATTATTTAATTTCATCAAAGAAAATAAAAGACTAAACTCTTAATTGGTAATGGATTTTAAAAAATTATTCAACGATTTTGCCAACATAAAAGTTGCTGTAATTGGCGATGTAATGTTAGATACTTATTGGTGGGGCAAGGTAGATAGAATTTCTCCTGAAGCACCTGTACCTGTAGTTGCGGTTACTAAGAGAGAACAACGGAT
>JANNWD010000008.1:0-2243 GCA_031408315.1 Bacteroidota bacterium | reverse complement strand
TTGTTTAAAATATTTTGATTAACTACTAAATTTTGATTTTTGCTTACAGCAGATGTACCGCCACAATAAATTCCAAAAAGGGCAGCCCTTATATCATTATTTATAAAATTAATTGTTGCATTATTTGCAGTACTTGGTGTTCCTAAACTGTTTCCACCAACCCCTAATGCTAATAAAGTTGTGGTTGATGAATTACCTTGAATAATACAATTTTTAACAGTGCAATTAGTTACTGCATCATTACTAGCCGAATTACTTAACCAAACAATACCAGCAGAGGTAGAGGTATTGGTTTGGGTAAACGTTAAATCTTTTGTAGCCGAGGATGCAGGGCAAACAGTATTCGCCGTATTATTTATGCTACCATCAATAGTTACATAATCTGCACCATTAATATTTAATATAGACGTTGTGGTGTTACCGCTAAAAACGGTATTTACTAAAGTAGGTTTTATAGTTAATGTATTTGTAGCACTTGCACCAGCCAATGTGTTTATAGTAATAGGATAAGTTTCACTTGGGTAAGTTGCATTGATTAAACTAAAAACCGTTGCACCACACAGTCCATAATTATTTGCTGCATTTACTGCCGCCGTTAGGGTGGTAAAGCTTCCTCCCCCTCCTATGGTGTATGTGCCAGATAGCCCTGTTTGTAAAATGCCCGATGTAAAATTATCGTTGCCTGTATTTCCATCGGCAACGCCATTAGGCAAACTACTAGTGGCAGATAACGTATAATTTGTTGCAGGTACAAATGTAAAAGTGCCTAGCGTAATTGTTGTACTTGCACCTGGGGCTAAACTACCAGCAAAATTAAATACAGGTTGTGCAGCGGCATTAACCGTCCAGTTTACAACTGCTGATGTTAAAGTAGTTGTTCCAAAATTTCTTAACGTGGCGGTAACATTTTGAAGACCACTACATAATGTTCCAAATGGACTAATCATTCCTGCATCATTTGGAAAAGTTGCTAAAGGTGCCCACCTATAAATTTGTCCAGTGGCAGGTTTAGTAATAATATCATCTGTTTCTGTAACAGAGCTTGCGGTTGGTGCAGCACTAGAATTATTTAAAGATTGAAAATTACCTACACCAGTAGGCACCCCTGCAATACCAATAGATGCTCCAGTAAAAACATCTTCTGCACCGGCTTCACTTCTATACACAAATTCTATTACGTTAGTTGTTTCATATAATTTTGCTTGAAAAGATATTACTGCTATACCAGTAGTAAAATCCCATTCCCAATCTCTCCACTCAAATGTAAATACTCGGTTTGGGGATGATCCTGTTACTAAATAACTTGCCGTACCTGGGGCATCAAGGCCGTCTAAATCATCCCAAAGTGGTGCAACTAAAGCTCTTTGAGCACCAGTGGTTAAATCATTTGTAAAGCCAGAGGAAGTAACACCAGTATTAAAGCTTAACCACCCGTTAGATGATGCAACAACTTGGGTATAGGTTACCCCATCAAACACAAAATTAAATCCAATATTTATGGGTAATGAAATAACATCATCATCCTCAATATCATCCACATCTGTACCGCCGCTTACTTGGGTAAAACTTCCGCTAATTGGTGTAAAGGTATAGGTTGATACCTGTGCATTAAGTTGAATGGTAAAAAAAAGTACCATTACGAGGGGTATAATTTTTCTCATATTTTCGAATTTGTTATGCTTAGATATGGAAGATAACCTTTTTTTTAAAAAGACCCTAATTTTCAATTTATAGTTGCACAAAAAAATCCCACCAAAAAATTGATGGGATTTAATATTTACTTATTAAAATTTTATTGCTTTACAAATCGTATTACTTTACTTCTTTCTCCATCAACATTAATGCTATACAAACAATACGTACCTGCTGCTAATTTTGCCACATTCATTTTTATTGAATTGTAGCCAGCCGTTGTTGTAATGGCTTGTGTTAATACTACCCTTCCTTGCATATCTGTTATTATGGTTTGTAATTTTTCTGCTTTGGCACTTGTACTATTTAAGTTGAATGTACCATTAGCCGTTACTGGGTTTGGTGCAATATTCAACATCTCAAATCCTTTGGTAGCATTTAAAATAGCAATTACATTACTGTAGGTTACTTTACCATCAGCATCTATCATTTTCAATCGGTAATAATTTAAACCTTGTAATGGTGCTGCATCGGTATAATTAAATGGTGTTGCACATCTTGCAGCTGTTACATCTAACGTATTAATGGCTGTAAAGCCACTAGCTATACTT
>JANNWD010000007.1:0-2050 GCA_031408315.1 Bacteroidota bacterium | reverse complement strand
CGAATCTCCAGATATTC
This sequence comes from Bacteroidota bacterium, assembly GCA_031408315.1. Lineage (GTDB taxonomy): Bacteria > Bacteroidota > Bacteroidia > Chitinophagales > Chitinophagaceae > Ferruginibacter. Next base: position 2,033 of record JANNWD010000007.1, on the reverse strand, counting down.
CAAATTCCGAAATGAAGATACCTGAGCATCCCGCGATGTGCCATAGACTGTATACCCTTTATTTAGGAGTAGCTTCGCTAAATATGCCCCATCCTGTCCTGAAACTCCGAAGATTAGTGCTTTTTTCATCTCGTGTTTAGGTGATTTTTTAATTAAATATATTGATATTTTTTACTATCAGTGCTTTGCTTCAGTATGCTACTGACCTGCTCGTGAATATATTTTTCTCCATTGTAAGTAGTCATACACACACTGATCCGCACCATCCCATTCTCCTATGTCAATTTTGATACAGCCATAACGTTAAGTACAGTGATGACAAATAATAAATGTTTCACCGATCCTGCTCACAGTATATACTAATGTTTAACAAACATCAAAAACGATCTGAACTTAAGGCCATCCCAGACAAGCAGAAAACCTAAGTGAGCAAAAATATCGACCACGACCAGCTCTTTAAGCAACTACTAACAGTCTTTTTTCTAGAATTTCTAGAATTATTCACCCCAGGATTCTTTGCCGCTATCGACCCCCAAAGTATTGAATTCCTCCCACTAGAGTACTTGACGGACATCAAAATTGGCGAACGCAAAGCGATGGATGTTATCATCAGAGTCAATCTACTCGGTCGTCCCAATGCGCCAGCTAGCAGTCGAGTATCGGTAGTAGTCAACTGCGAACACCAGTCCACTACTCAGGCCGATTTCGATCGACGGATGTTCTTTTATTTCACCCAACTCCACCGAAAATATTTGCAGCCTGTCTACCCGATTGCATTGTTTTCTTTCGATAATCCACTAAGAGCCGAACAAAATTCTTACCATGTTCGAGTTCCTGGTCTTCAGGTGATGGACTTTAATTTTTTAGCAATTCAGCTAAATCGCCTCAACTGGAAAGATTTTTTGACTCATTCCAATCCGGTTGCAGCCGCACTGATGGCGAAGATGAAAATTGACCCAGGCGACCGACCGAAGGTAAAAGTAGCATGTCTGCGGGCGATCGCAAATCTCAAACTAGATCCAGCGAAAACCTTTCTATTGTCAGGATTTATTGACAACTACCTGCGGTTGAGCTTAGTCGAAGAACAACAGTTTCAAGTCGAAGTTGATAAAATTGAACTACCTACAGAACGGGAAGACGTGATGGAAATTACTACTAGTTGGATGGAAAAGGGGATGGAAAAGGGGATAGTAGAAGGACGAGAGCTAGGAGAACGAGCACTAGTGATCAAACTATTGACTCGCAAACTTCGTAACATATTCCCAGAAATATTAGAACGGGTGAACGGATTGAATCTGGAACGGTTGGAAGTCTTGGCGGAAGACTTATTAGACTTTACCAGCCTAGTCGATTTAGAATCGTGGATATCCAGCCAAAACTAGAAGGCGTTGCTGAATTGGGGTATAAAGCATAGACCTTGCCCTGCTTGGTGAAACGCACGCTGAGGAAGCCTCTGCGCGATTTCATCCGCTCACCCCCAGCCCCTCTGTCTTGACGCACACAAACGGGAGGGAACCTCCCGTTCGATGCGCCGCTGTCTTGACCCAAACGCACGCTGAGGGAACCTCAGCGCGATTTGGGTCGCTCCCAAGCTTGGGAGCGATTCGCGCACGCCTCTGTTCCCCGACGGTTTAGCGGCGTTTTTATGTCTAGGGTTCCCCCCGAATAAAAAACGACAAGACAGCGAATCAGCGACGCGCTCATCACGGAGGTTCCCTCCAGGTCGAGCGCGTCAAGACAAGACAGAGGGGTGCCAGAAGCCCAGGCGAGGGCGGGACTGAAGGGCAAATCATACCTGGATTCAGCAACGCCCAAATGTCTATTTCTTGGGTGGGAAGGGAGCAGGTCTAAATCGGGAAGTTAGTGTCAAACACATGAATGAAGAACACGATCGATCGCCATCCGAGCCAGCAGTAGCTACCAAAAAGGAGAACCCTTGGCGGGAGACACTCCAAACCATTGGTTTGAGTGTCATCCTAGCATTGGGAATTCGGACTTTTGTCGCCGACTCTCGCTTTATTCCGTCTGGCTCG
>JANNWD010000006.1:0-18878 GCA_031408315.1 Bacteroidota bacterium | reverse complement strand
ACAGGTTTTTTTGCTGCCCCATCATCAAAATCAAAAGTTACTCCTTTGGGTAATTTGTAATCTTTAGTATTAAACGAAAAAATAACTTTATCGGGTAAACCATATTCACTATATTTTCCGTAAGTCATTTCTAACTCGTATGTACCATTATCTTTTGTGGTGGTTTTAGCTTTTTTAATAACTAAGTTGGTTTCATCAATATACAACGTACTTAAAATAACATCTGCATTATCATCATCTGGTAATAGCTTTACTATTCTAACTTTTGTAGAACCAATTTTATCTTCGCCAACATCAATTACGCTATATTTATTTCCGCTAAGTATGTTATTTAAATTTATACTTACTGCACCTTTTGGTACAAATGATATTCCTTTTTCATTTTTTATTTTAAGTTTATTAGGTTTTTTAAAATACATTTTTATAGTAGCCACGGGCACTTTTAAAAATGCCACATTCGTTTTCATTTTTCCGGCAGCCTCGTAATCATTTACCTTTTCTATTTTGGCTTTTACTTTTTGTAATAAAACATTCACATCTTGTTGTGCTTTTATTTGTAATTGGCAACTAGCAATAAGCAACAAGCAAAACAAAAATTTTCTTGCTACTAATTTAAATTGAAAATTCAACATTCGAAATTCTAAATTTTTATAGTGTATCTTATTCATATTATGAAAGAATATCTTTTCGTTTAAAAATAAAGATTGATAAAGAAACCAAACCAACAATATGCCCAATTAATATTAACAAACTATTTCGTATAGCTGGCCAATTTTCCATGCTACCTTTTATAGGTTCGCCATCGTCTGTAGTAGCAATATAAAAAAAGCCCTTCCACCCTACAAGGTAAGAGGTAAATAAAAATGGTTTTACATTTTTATCAATGATTGGTACATTAATATTAGAAATAATAGTGCAAACAATAACAATACATACTGTAGCTATTATTGGTCCTATAGAGTTTTGTGCAAAAATAGAAAGCAGTAATGCCAATGCTGCAATTACTGTGAGTGCTACAGTTGCATAACCAAATGCAGCAAAATATCGCCACATTATATCGTCTTTGGTAATTTGTAAAATTTGCGATTCATCGCCTTTCGATCTAAAAATTAGCATATCATCTACCCCAAAAATTAACATACTTAAAAACAAGGCTGTTATTGCCATCCAAATTAAAAGTAATAGGGTAAAAATAGTTGCTGCTATAAATTTTACAATTATAATTTGTGTACGGCTGATAGGTTTACTTAACATTAAACGAAGCGTTCCCATATTAGCTTCGCCAGATATAGAATCGGCTGCCACCAACGCAACTAAAATAGGTACTTGTATTAATAATGTGTTTAAAATAATATAACACATAAAGTAACCATTAATTGCTTTAGTACGTTCAAACGTAAAATCGTCTTTAACGCTTTGCAGCATTAAATCCATATAGCTTTGCCCATCTGCCTTAAACGCAAATTGAAAAATAAAAACAATAGCCGCAATAGCAATAAATGCAATGTACGTACGAGGACGTTTTGATATTTTAAACAACTCAATTTGCAGCAGGTTCCACATGGGCAGTATTGTTGGTTAAAGATAAAAAATAATTTTCCAATGCATGCATTGGCGATATAGAAAGTAGCTGAACATTTTTACTAACTAAATCTGCCACCAATTGCGGCACTTCATTTTTTGGCATTACCAATTGTAGTTTAATTTGGTTTGGTTGTACAAATGGCATCCATTTGGTTTGTTGCAATTGTTGTAATGCAAAAATATCATCGGTAGTTTGTACTTGTATTAAGGCTTTGCTAGGATCTAATAATTCCGCAACAGTTCCTTCTACCACTTTTTTACCTTTATGTATTATTATCATTCTATTAGCTACTAATTCTATTTCGCTAAGTAGGTGTGAGCTTACTACAACAGTTTTGCCGCTATCTTTACTTAGACTTAAAATTAAATTTCGTATATCGGTTATTCCTTGAGGATCTAAACCATTTGTTGGTTCATCTAAAATAATTAAATCAGGATTATGTATTAGTGCCACAGCAATACCTAATCGCTGTTTCATACCTTGGCTAAATGTTTCAACTTTATCTTTTGCTCTATCTGCTAATCCCACCATATTTAACTGATTCATTAAAGTTTGCTTGGTGGGTTTTATGTTACTCATTTTTGCAAAAATGGAAAGATTATCATAGGCAGATAAATATTTATACAAGTCAGGCTTTTCAATTACTGCACCAATTTGTTGTAGTATTTGTTTACGATGTGAAGTAAGATTTTTTTCAAAAATAGTTATGCTGCCCTCAGTAGGTTTTATAAGTGTAAGCAACATACGTATAGTGGTACTTTTGCCAGCACCATTTTGCCCTAAAAAGCCATACACATCTCCTTTGCTTACGGTAAACGATAAATTATTTACAGCAGTAAAATCATTAAATTTTTTGGAAAGATTATCTACCTTAATTACTACAGACATGAATTTAGTTGTGGTGCAAAGGTATAACGTTACAAGGATAAAATTGTTCGACCTCACCCCAACCCTCTCCTTCAGAGAGGGAACTAGAAGATTATATAGTAGAAAAAACAAAATTTTTTAGCTTAGATACTATTTGGACTCATGTAAGATTGCAGTGCTTTTACATACACTTCAAAAGCATCAATACCTTTTGGGGTAATTTTACAAATGGTTTGAGGATAGTTATCTTTAAATTGTTTTTGAACATCTATATAGCCAGCATCTTTAAGTTTATTAATTTGTACACTAAGGTTACCAGCTGTGGCGTTTGTCTTTTCTTTTAAAAAAGTAAACTCAGCTTCTCTAACACTTATAAGTAAACTCATTACCGCTAGGCGTAACTGTGAATGTAATATGGGATCTAGCTCTTTAAACATTTGCTTTATCCCTTTTTTTATAATTAACCCATAAAATAATACCTGGTATAAGCCAAGCCATAATAGCAGCAAATGCAGTTAATAGCATATCCCATCTACTAGGAGTGTAAACAGAGATTATACAACACATCCAACAAACAATACCTCCAAAAAGCATGGGCTTAAAGTTACGGGCAGCACCTGTTACAAATGTGGGTATAGCATAAAGCATTAAAAAGAAAGATGTCATAAAGCTTGAATAATTTTGTGCTGGCTTACTTCCCACAGTATCTATATAATGTTGAAATATCGGATTTAATGCTTCGATTATTTTTTGATTAATAAAGGTTAGTATAAAAATAGAAATACCAAAAGCAATCCATAGATAATCAAACATTTTATCATCGTATCGCTTGGCTTTGTTGATACGATTTTCTTTAATAGCAATAAAAATTTGTGGCACAATAGCTACAATAGTTAATAGCCAAATATCGAAAGGTAATGTAAATTGATACTTAATTCTAAAATACGTTACAAGGCTACAAATGGTAATTACACTACCCCATAGTATAGGCCCAATACCGGTATCGTGGTAACTATTTTTTGCTTTGTTAATCATTGTATCAATTAACTTAAGGCTATCCTGCGGCGAAAAATTTTGTTGTTCCATTTTTATTTTTTTAAAAAATAGCCATTGGCATTTACACCAATGACTAAAAATTATTATTTACATTCCTTCATTAACCCTTCGGTATAAGTCCCTCCCCAATTTGGGTGTAATTCACTTACTGGTTTAAAAGTGGCATATTTATCTAAGGCTGTTTGAAAGGCTGGTTTTGCTGTTTTACAACCACCGCCAAAATTTTCGGGTGTATTTTTTAGATTTTGTCCTTTAAGCATGTATGGTCGTGGGTTTGTAGGATCTTGCTGCATTGCCTTTTCCATATTACCAGTACTTTCTGCACCATACTCTTGCCATCTAGTCATTGGATCAACCAACATGTGGCAAGTAGCAATCATACTTTTTATACAACTTATTTCGCTGTTATTTGGCATTAATGAATCTGCTATATTTATTAGAGTTGACGCTTTATCTGCAATACCATCTGTCTTGCTTTTATCTTGCTCCATAAAACCATAGTTTATTTGGCAATACGCTGCATAATAATAAGCAAGCCACTGATTTTTTTCGGCACTAGCAATACGTTCAAACTTATTACCTAAGGTTACAAGGTTTGCAGGGTTTTGTAATGCTGCATCAATTTCTGCAATACTGCTTTTCATAGCGGCAGTATATTTTTCGGTTTGTGCAAATGTTGTTAGTGCTGTAGCAAATAATATTGCTGATAAAATTATTTTTTTCATGATTTAATTGTTTTTAAACCTCACCCCAACCCCTCTCCAAGGGAGAGGGAACTAGAAGATAGAAGCGATTAGGAAATCTATTTATTTTGATTTTTTAATTTTTGGTACTCGGTTTCTACTGCATTTGATTTTGGTGTTACGTAAGCATCCATATAATGAAATGCTAAACCAATTCCCCAGCCTAATGCTGGCCACACTGGCCAAGGTAAGCCCCATTGTCCGTTAAATACTCTGCTTACCCCTCCTGTTAAAAACCATAATGCCCAAAAAAAGGCGTTCATAATTACATATGTCATTAAATGCTTTTTAAAAGCTGCTCTTTTTTGAGCAATTTCCCAAAGTATTGGGTCTTTTCCTTCTGGTGCTGGTTGATAGTTTGCCATGTTTTTTTAAGCCCCCTCTATCTCCCCCGCTAGGGGAGGAAACAAAGAAGATTGTTTAGAAGATTATAAAATTGATTTTATATTTATACACACTTTTACTTATTTAAAATCACCTCATTTTAAAAACTTTTTTGTGAGTTTTGTGATGCAGTTTTTATAAATTATTATTTATAGCATCTTGTGTTCTATCTATTCCAAAGCTTAAAAATACCCCTATAAACACAAAGCGTTTACTAGGGTTAGTTATAGCTTCTTTTCTATTGCCATCATTACTAAAATTGTAATTAAATATTTGTTGCTGCCCCAACACATTATTTATACCTAATACCCACACTGCAAATGTTTTTTTATTGGTTTTACCTAAGTTGGGCAAATAATTTACACTAAAGCTCATGCTATTGTAATTAATAGTTTTACCCTCGGTTGTAATTTCGTATTTATTTAAAGTATTGTTGTAGGCAATTCTGTAATACGGCCTACCAGTGGCAAAGTTGTAACTTAAATTAAAGCCCGTTTTCCACGGTAATACAAAACGCTTAAATACTAATGCTAGTGTATGATTTGCTGCAAAATTGGGTTGTATAGCTTTAGGAAAATTTAAGTAATCTCTTTTAGTATCTAGGTAAGAATAGGATATCCAATAGTCAACATTTTTCCAAGTTTTTTTATCTCTCCAAAACACTTCAAAACCTTTTGCATTGCCAAAGCCATTGTTGTTGGCAGCTACTTCTCTGCCATTTGCATTTATACCTGTTTTAAAAAGATTATCGTATTTTTTATAAAATGCTTCTGTTCTAAACGTATAATCCTTTGTAAGTTTTGTGTACTGCAAAATGTAATGTGTGGCTTTTGCATAATTTATACTAGCAACGTTTGGTAATAATCTTCTTTCGGGATTTTGGTAAAAAATTCCGTAAGCAAAACTAACCTGTCCATTATTTTTAAATTTGTATGCAACCGATAAACGTGGGGCAATATTCCATTTGCTTAAAAGTTGAGAATGCTCCACCCTTGTGCCTGCTTTTAAGGCTAAATCATTCGTAACATAAATATCAGTTTCTGCAAAAATGGCGTTTAAATTATCTTTAACTGATTCGGTAAATTTTTGTCCGTTATATAAGGTGTAGGTAGATTTTTCTTTGCTATAAAAATAATCTGTACCAAAGCGTAAAGCACTAATCCCTTTTAATTTTTTTTCTAACACCAACCTTGCTTGTGCAAATTGCGATTGATTTACTAAATCAAAATTTTTAAAAGCATAATAAGATGGTGTAGTAATTATTTCTTTTTTATTAGTAGCACTTTGCAATTCGTTAGCAATATCATCTTTATTTGTTCCCAAACTTATACCAGTGCTTATTTTCCAACCTTTACCTAGTCTTTCTTTCCACGTTAAATTGTTAAATGTATTTATGTTAGCGTTGCTAAATGCATTTTTTAAAGCAGATGAATCTATATCTGCACTTCTAAAACCAACTTTGCTACTACCTAAATAACCAAAGTATTTTATAAAACCGCCACGTTTTGTTTTTACTCTAAAATTTGCATCGCTTTCAAACACTTGTGGTGTGGTAAAATAATCTTGCTTTTGTTTATTTACTGCAAATGCTAATCCTAAATGTGTGTAGTTTAACGATATGCCGTACGATGATTTTTTATCTTTTGCTAATTTTTGAATACCTCCTCCAACACCTACAACAGTTACTCCTAAATCGGCTTGTGTACGTTCTGGCAAATCGTTACTTTCTAAAATTAAAGCAGATGAAAGTGCTTGCCCATATAGTGCTGAATATCCACCAGTACTAAAAATAGTTCCTTTAAAAAGAAAGGGATTAAATCTTCCTCTGCTAGCAATACCTGGGGTACTAGCATAAAAAAAATTGTTAACTAAATTTCCATCTATATAAATTTTACTTTCAGTTGCTGAGCCGCCACGTACAAATAAACCTTCACTTTCGCCAACTTGTTGTGTGCCAGGCAAGCTTTTAAATGCTTCGGTAACATCCCCATTTGCACTTGCTGTTGTTACAATATCTAGTGCAGTTAAAACGGCTCCTTTATTTTTATCGCTAGCCTCGAAACTACCTGCCGAAATTACTACCGCTTGCATTTCTGTAACTAATTCTTTCAACGATACATTTAATACAATTGAATCTTTACGCAAAGTAAATCCTTGTTGATATGGTTTGTAATTATTTGCAGCTATTTCTAAAATTTTTAAGCCAGTTTCGGTAGTTGTAAAATTAAAATTGCCTAAAGAGTCTGTAGTTGTGCCTTCGTATGTGTCTTTTAAAACAATATTTAGTCCACCCAAAGCCTTGCCTTTTGCATTTTGCACTTTGCCCATAATGGTAGTTTGTGCTTGAGCTTTTGCGGTAATCATTATTAGTATAAGCAGTAATACGTTTTTCATTTGTTTAGTTTCAATTTCAATACAAACATAAAGTAGTTTATTTTATAAACCAAATTAATTAAAAATTAATTTTTGATTATTCCTGCATAAAAGATGCAATTACATATTAAAAACATCTATTTAACTAATTGATTACTAACTAATTAAGTTTATTTTAATGTATAAGCAGCTAACAGTACCTATACACGAAAACTTATTAACATTGGCAAAAATTTATTTTTTTATGTGCCGTAAAATTGTACTTTAGCAATAGAATTTAATGGGTTAGTAAGTAACAGGGCTATCAGAAATGATAGTCCTTTTGCTTTTAGACCTCACCCCAACCCCTCTCCAAAAGGAGAGGGAACTATAAGTGGCTTCACAAAAATTTAAGTTCACTTTGATTTAATTTTTTTACAATAAATTCACAGATCAAAAAACAGTAATTCGAACATAAATAAATCAAACATAAATTGAGTAAAACAAAGTCGGCTTTTTTTTGCCAAAGTTGTGGGTACGAAAGTGCAAAATGGGCAGGTAAATGCCCAAGCTGTAATGCATGGAATACTTTTGTAGAAGAAGTAATTGTAAAAGGTAGCGATAAAAAAGAAAAAGATGAGTGGGCAGATTATAAAAGAGATGCTAAAATAAAAACCATTGCCATAAATGAGGTAAGCAGTGCCGAAGAAAAAAGAATTGTGACAAGCGATGATGAATTAAATAGAGTGTTGGGTGGTGGAATAGTTTTGGGTAGCATTGTGTTAGTAGCTGGGGAGCCAGGCATTGGCAAGAGTACCTTGTTTTTACAAAATGGTTTGCAATTAAAAAATTGCGTTACATTATACATAAGTGGCGAAGAAAGTGAGCAACAAATAAAAATGAGAGCCGATAGAATTATTGGAGCATCATCTGCCCTTGGCGAAAACTTTTATTTACTTACTGAAACCAATACGCAAACTATTTTTCAGGAAATAAAAAAATTAAAACCACAAGTTGTAATTGTAGATAGTATTCAAACCCTACAATCGCCTTTTGTAGAAAGTGGGCCAGGGAGCATTAGCCAAATAAGAGAATGTGCGGCAGAGCTGCAACGCTTTGCAAAAGAAACCAACACCCCCGTTTTTTTAATTGGGCATATTACCAAAGATGGAAATATTGCTGGACCAAAAATACTGGAACACATGGTAGATACAGTACTTCAATTTGAAGGCGACCGTAATTACACCTACCGCATTTTACGTACCTTAAAAAACCGCTTTGGCAGCACTGCCGAATTAGGCATTTACGAAATGACAGGTAGTGGAATGAGAGCTGTAAGCAACCCTTCGGAATTATTAATATCGCAAAAAGATGAGCAACTGAGTGGCATTGCCATTGCTGCCACAATGGAAGGGCAACGACCATTATTGATAGAAGGACAAGCATTAGTTACGCAAAGTGTATACGGCACACCGCAACGTACCGTTACCGGGTTCGATTTACGCCGCTTACAATTGTTATTGGCTGTGTTAGAAAAACGTGGCGGTTTTCATTTTGGTATTAAAGATGTGTTTGTAAATATTGCTGGTGGCTTAAAGGTAGAAGACCCGTCGTTAGATTTAGCCATTGTTACAGCATTATTAAGTAGTTATGAAGATGTGGCTATTAATCCAAAATATTGCTTTGCTGGTGAGGTTGGTTTAAGTGGAGAAATAAGAGCCGTAAATAGAATTGAGCAACGTATTGCTGAAGCAGAAAAATTAGGTTTCGAAAAAATTATTGTAAGTAAGTACAACATAAAATCGCTTGCAAATTTAAAATACGGAATTGAGGTAGTGCCGTTGGCAAAAGTGGAAGAGTTGTATCAGTATTTGTTTTAAAACCCCAAACCCCTAAAGGGGCTTTAGGCCAAATTGCTTAGTCAATATTCTAAAATTTAACCACCAATATAAATGCAAAGCCTCAAAAAAATAATCACTTCTACCCTACACCTTTTTTACCCACACTTATGCAATGGTTGTAATAGCGATGTTTTGAATAATGATAGTTTATTGTGTTTTGAGTGCATTACTAATTTACCACACACTCAATATGCAAAGTTTGAAAACAATCCAATAGAAAAAATATTTTGGGGTAGGCTGCCTTTACAAGCCGCTTTTGCAGAATTCTATTTTGATAAGGAATCGTTAATACAACATTTAATTCATCAACTTAAATATAAAAGCAATACACAAATTGGTATTTTTTTAGGAGAGATGATGGGCAATAGTATTAGCAATTCACCATTATACAAAAATATAGACACCTTAATTCCTTTACCGCTATTTCCTGATAAAGAAAGAAAAAGGGGCTACAACCAAGCTAAAGTTATTTGCGATGGAATAAGTAATACTACCGCTATTCCTGTGCTTAATAATATTGTAATTCGCCAACGCTTTACCGAAACACAAACCCGAAAACACCGTACCGAGCGGTGGCAAAATGTTGCCGAAAGTTTTGCATTAAATCATCCAAAAGCATTAGAAGGCAAACATATTTTATTGATAGATGATGTAATTACAACCGGTGCCACTTTAGAAGCTTGTGGCAATGCTATTTTGCAAATACCCAATACCAAATTAAGTATTGCAACTTTAGCATTAGCAAGTAAATAATAATTAAGTAAATTTGAGGAATGAAACATTTGCCAAAATATTTTTTACTGCTTTTTATTTGTGCCTTTCTGCAAACATCTTGCAAAAAAGATAGTTTTATTACCAGCATCGAAGCAAGGGTAAACATTTCAACAGATAGTTTAAAATACGATACCGTTTTTACTACAGCAGGATCTATCACCAAATCATTTAAAATAACAAACGAAAACAATCAAAAGCTTTTACTAAATAAAGTGAAATTAATGGGTGGCGTTTTATCTTCTTATAAGATGAATGTAGATGGTGTGCCAACAACCGAAGCTAATAATATAGAAGTAGCAGCCAATGATTGTATTTATGTTTTTGTATCTGTAGTTATAAATCCATCTGCCGCAAATTTACCCTTTGTTGTTAGCGATAGCATACAAATAAATTACAATGGCAATAATCGTTATGTGCAATTACAAGCTTACGGGCAAAATGCAATTTTTTTCCGCAACCAAACTATTAGCACCAATACTACTTGGAGCAATACAAAACCTTATGTTATTTTAGATGGATTGAAAATTGCTGCCAATATAACCCTAACTATACAGCAAGGCACAAAAATTTATTTACATGCCAACGCTCCAATTTTGGTTGATGGTACAATAATTGCCAACGGCACAAAAAATAACGAAGTAGTTTTTACAGGCGATAGATTAGATGCTGACTACAAAAATTTACCAGCAAGCTGGCCAGGCATTTATTTTAGAGAGTTTAGCAAGGATAATATTTTACAATTTGCGGTTATTAAAAATGCTTTTCAAGCAGTAGTAGCCGAAAAGCCAAGTGTAAATGCCAACCCAAAATTAATTTTACAACAATGTGTAATTGATAATTCGTTTAAAGAAGGGTTACTTTTTGTAAATACACATGCACAAGTAAATAATAGTTTAATAAGTAACTGCGGTAACAATGTATTATTAAGTTATGGTGGCAATTACACCTTTACCAATTGTACCGTTGCTGCCTTTAGCAATAAATACATTACACACAAAAACGAAGTGTTGGGCATTACCAATTTTGCCAATACTACAGGTGGTGTACTAACCGCAAATTTAACTGCAACATTTCGTAATAATATTTTTTGGGGAGATGCTGGGTTTGTAGATAATGAAATACAAATTGCTAAACAAGGAGCCAATCCCTTTACTGTTTTATTTGAAAATAATTTGTACAGAAACGCTACCGCCGACCCTACTAATGCAACGCTAACAAATAATCTTAAAAATATAAATCCAGCTTTTGATACGGTTGATGTAACTAAAAATATTTTTGATTTTAGAATTACAAAAGATGCCGCTGCACCGGGTATTAATAAAGGCAAAGCAACTTCTTTTGTAAAAGATTTAGATGATAAAATTAGAAATGTGGGTTTGCCAGATATTGGGTGTTACGAAAAACAATAATCAATAAACTTTGTTATAAACATAAATAAATAAAACCATGATAAAATTAATTGCTATTACGGCAGCATTACTTTCTTGCACTTCGGGCAACACAACAAAAACCGATTACGGATACGATAAATCATACTCTAATACCACAGACATGGTAAAAACTAATGAAATGACCTCCATACATATTTTTAAGGTAGAAGCTTTAGATGGCACAACAATAAACTTTGCCGATTTTAAAGGGAAGAAAATTTTAGTAGTTAACACCGCTAGCGAATGCGGCTACACTCCACAGTACAAAGAGTTCGAAGAGTTGTATCAAAAATTTAAAGAAAAATTAGTAATTGTAGGTTTTCCTGCAAATAATTTTGGCGGACAAGAGCCTGGCACAAACACAGAAATTAAAGCTTTTTGTACAAAAAATTATGGAGTTACTTTTCCTATGGCGGCAAAAATTAGTGTAAAAGGCGATGATACTGCACCTATTTACAAATGGCTTTGCAGCAAAGCTCAAAATGGTGTTTTAGATGCCGAAGTAAAATGGAATTTTAATAAGTTTTTATTAGATGAAAACGGCAATATGATAGCTTATTTCCCAAGTAAGGTAACCCCAATGAGTGAGGAGATTACGGGGAAGTTGTAAAATGTTTCTTTATTAAAAACTTTAACCATATTGAGATTAAAAAAATACTATTCCGAACAATTGGAATAGTATTTTGCATTTTAGCTATATATGGTTTTTATGAATCATTCACCCCACACAAAAGAAGTGAGTTTGCTAAAGATGAGAAGGATTTAATTACCATCTCTTCTAAATTAAGCAATCCACCTTTATATTATAAAACAGTTGGTAAAAATAGTAAAGAAGTTTTTAGAATAACGCTTATTGGTTATGGACCAGTTTACTTTGAAAATTATGGTAGATTTTTAGAAGCAACAGATTGGGTATCTCTTAAAAATGAAATTAGCCTTGATGATATAGTAACAATTAAAGTTGATAAACAAGAGTTTGAAAAATATTACTTGAATAGAGATTTGTTATCATTTTCTGAAGAAATGAACCACCCTCAAAATACATATAAATTTTATACGCTAAAATGTAATAATAAAGAATATGTAAACAATTTGTATGAAGCTGCCGAAAAGCATAGAAAAAATAATTTACCCATTTACTGTATTTTCTTGAGCTTGCTTTTTGGTGCTGGTATCTATGCTTATTTTAATTACAATAAATAAATACCACTACCGCCGCCTTCTCAGCAAAACTTCCTTTGTGTAAAATCAAACAAATATCTTTGCACCATGTCCTTCAACTCCATCATTGGTCAGCAAGCCGTAAAAGAACAATTAGTACACATGGTACAGCACAACAGGCTAAGCCATGCCTTATTGTTTTTAGGTAAAGAAGGTAGTGGGGCATTGCAGTTGGCAATGGCATTTGCACAGTATATTACTTGTACCCCCAAACCCCCTGAAGGGGGCTTATTTGCCGCAAGTAGTTCAACTATTGAAGACCCAAATTCCCCTTTAGGGGTTAGGGGTAACGATAGTTGCGGCACTTGCCCATCTTGCAAAAAAGCACTAGAACTAGTACACCCCGATATTCATTTTAGCTACCCCGTTATTACCCGTAAAAGTGGCGATAAACCCATAGCTACCGATTTTATTACCGAGTGGAGAGAGTTTGTAAAAATTAGCCTTTACGGCAATGTGTACGACTGGCTACAATTTATAAATGCCGAAAACAAACAGGGAAATATTACAGCCCACGAGTGCAACGATATTTTGCGTAAGCTTAGCTTAAAAAGTTTTGAAAGCGAATACAAAATATTAATAATGTGGATGCCAGAATATTTAGGTAAAGAAGGTAACAAGCTTTTAAAACTAATTGAAGAGCCGCCACCTAACACCCTATTTATTTTAGTTGCCGAAAACGAAGATCAAATTTTACCCACCATACTCAGCCGAACACAACTGGTAAAAATACCCATGCTTACCAAGTTAGATATTGAAAGTGCATTAGAATTACGGGCAGGTGTAGCCATGCCAAAAGCACAACAAATTGCCGCTGTAGCCGAAGGTAATTATAGAGAAGCCTTACAAATGCTACAACACAGCGAAGACGATTGGCAGGCAATGTTAAGGGAATGGCTTAACGCTGTGGTAAAATTTAACCCACAAGCACAAGTAAAGTGGATTGATGAAACCGCCAAAATTGGCAGAGAAAAGCAAAAGCAGTTTCTACAATATTTTACGCATTTATTAGAGTTGGCCGTACGTATTAGCACTACAAACGAACCTCCACCAGCCAATGCCGAAACCGATTTTGCCATTCGGCTAAACAAAATAACCCAACTTCACCAGCAAGAAGCCATAATAAATGAGCTAAACAAAGCCAGTTACTATATTGAACGTAACGCCAATGCTAAAATGCTGTTTCATGCCCTGTCCATTAAGTTATACCACATTATTAGTAACAATTCGTTAATTTTGGTAAATTGAGGTTGAGGATTGTTGAGGAGTTTATGATTTCTAGCTAATTGTTTTTTCTAAACTATTTTTTTAGGGACGAACTTTTACAGCTACATTGAAAATTGTTGTGTCACTCACTTGTACCGCATACCAATGTGCAACGCTTTAGGCAGCAAGCACATTACATAATAGCATAGAGTTGGCTTCTGCCAGCTCAATAAAATTACCACTGTACAAGAGTGCGACGCCAATGAAACTTAATAGTAGTACAAAAGCTAGGTACATAAAAATCTCCCACACAATCAATTATTCATTTTTCATTACTAATTATTAATTTAATTATATGGCTTGCGGAAGTTGCGGTACAAGTAAAGATGGAGCACCAAGTGGTTGTCAAAGTCATGGCAATTGTGCCAGTGGCGGTTGCAATCGTATGAATGTGCATGATTGGCTAGCAAATTTACCCTTTGCAGATCCTGAAAGCAATTGCAAAATTGTAGAGGTAAGTTTTAATAACGGTAGCCGAAAAGATTTTTTTAAAAATACTAGCACCAACTATTACGAAAAAGGCGATATGATTGCTGTAGAAGGTGTAAGTGGTTTTGATGTTGGCATGGTAAACTTAACTGGTGAGTTGGTTCGTATACAAATGAAAAAAAGGAAAGTAGATGAGCAAAGCCCAGATATTAAACGAATATTACGCCGTGCCAGCGAAACCGATTTAGCTAAACTTAAAGAAACAAAAGCAAGAGAAGCCGAAGTTTTAATACGTAGCCGTGCCATGGCAAGGCAATTAAAATTAGAGCTTAAAATGGCCGAGGTAGAAGTACAAGCCGATGGCCGAAAAGCCACTTTTTTTTACATTGCCGATGATAGGGTTGATTTTAGAGAATTAATAAAATTATACGCCGGAGAGTTTAAAGTAAAAGTAGAAATGAGGCAAATTGGTGCAAGGCAAGAGGCTGGTAAAGTAGGCGGAATAGGCAGTTGCGGCAGAGAGCTGTGTTGTAGCAGTTGGCTTACCGATTTTAAAAGCGTAAATACCAATGCTGCCCGTTATCAAAATTTAAGTATTAATCAAACCAAATTAAGTGGGCAATGTGGCCGCTTAAAATGTTGCTTAAATTACGAGTTAGATACGTACATGGATGCTCTTCAATTTTTTCCGGATGATGCCGATATGATTGAAATGGCAAAAAGCCGTGCCTTTTTAGTAAAGAAAGATATTTTTAGAAATTTGATGTGGTACACCATGCCAGATAGTAACAAACAATATCCGCTTACAATAGAAAGAGTTAAAAAAATAAAAGAATTAAATAAGCAAGGCATACGACCAGAAGATTTAGAACCTGTAGAAGTTACCACCAACAAACCTAAAGAAATTGAACCTGTATATGCAGATGTAGTTGGGCAAATAAGTTTAAAGAGCTTAGAAAAAACTAGCCGCAAACGTAGAGATAATGAAAGGCAAAGTACCCAACAAGGAAATAGGCAAGGCGGAAACAGGCAACAGGGTAATACACAACAAGGCGGTAATAAACAAATGAGTGCTGGGCAGGGTGCTATTGCACAACAAGGCAATAAGCAAATGGGCAATAGGCAAGGAAGTAATAACAATAACCAAGGTGGTGGCAATCAAAACCAACAACGGCCAAACCCCAACCAACAAAACAGACAACAACGACCACCGCAAAATAGAAACAATCCACAACAGCGGCAACAACAAAAGCCAAATACCGATGGCAATACAACTACTTAATTAAAATAACGCTGGGTTTTTAACTCAGCGTTTTTTGTACAAAATTGTTTTTTATTTCGTACATTAAAATTAAAACCTTGGCTATTAATTATGATACATTGAATTTAAGAGTAGAGATATAATGTTGAAGCCACAGTAGTACACAAGTTGCACATAGCTGTTTGGCAGGAACGGGCTGTGTTCGTTCCTGCCTTGACTTTTTTGCTACTTTTTGCGTCAAGGCAAAAAGTAGAGCATAAAATAAATTAATTTACACCCAAAAGTAATTCATGTCAATAACCGTTAACAATCTTTACAAAAACTACGGCACACAAAAGGCTGTAAACAATATTAGTTTTGCTGTAAACAAAGGCGAAATTGTTGGCTTTTTAGGTCCTAATGGTGCCGGCAAAAGCACCACCATGAAAATGATTACTGGCTACCTACAAGCCGATGGTGGCAATGCACAAGTGTGTGGCTTAACAGTGGATACCAACAATAATCAAACTAAAAGTAAAATTGGTTATTTACCAGAGGCTAATCCACTTTATTTTGATATGTATGTAAGAGAATACCTTGCCTTTGCAGGTGGCATACACAAAGTAGAAAATTTAAAAACTACAATAGAGGAAGTAATTGATACCGTTGGTTTGCAACTAGAAGCTAATAAAAAAATTGGGCAGCTTAGCAAAGGATACAAACAACGAGTAGGCTTAGCCGCAGCACTATTGCATAACCCAGAAGTATTAATTTTAGATGAACCCACAAGTGGATTAGACCCTAACCAAATTGTAGAAATAAGAGAGGTTATAAAACGCTTGGGGCAAAATAAAACGGTGTTATTTTCATCTCACATAATGCAGGAGGTAGAAGCCATTTGCGATAGGGTAATAATTATAAATAAAGGGAATATTGTGGCGGATGATACGCTAAGTAATTTGCAAAAAGGAAATACATCTACCCAAAGTATAACAGTAAGTTTTGCCGAAGACATAAATATAGAGTGGTTGCAAAATTTAAAAGGAGTTAGTAATATTACCAATACTCAATATTCAATATTCAATATTCAATGTACAAATGTTGATAGCGTTAAAAAACAAATTCTTCAATTAGCTATTGATAAAAACTTAAACATACAAAGTTTGCAAAGCCAAAGCAGTAGTAGCTTGGAGGAAGTGTTTAGAAGTTTGACGAATTAAATTATGTGTTGTAAAAAACTTAAAAATGAGAAATATTTTTATTGCTTTTCTTTTTCTATCAACATCTTTATCTGCTCAAAAAAAATACGAAATAGCTCAAATAAAAACCACTTATGGTGAAATATTAGTGTGGCTTTATAATGAAACACCAAAGCATAAGGCTAGTTTTATACAATTAGCCAAAGCTAATTATTGGGATAGCTTATCCTTTAATAGAGTAATCCCCAATTTTGTAATACAAGGTGGCTGCCCAGATACTGAAGCTGGTTTTACAGACACCACTTATTTACTCTTTCCAGAATTTGTACCTACACTAAAACATCAATACGGAACATTTGCCGCTGGCAGAGATGATAACCCAGGCATGATTAGTGCAAAATGCCAGTTTTATATTGTACAAAATAAAAAAGGCTTAGCAAGGCTAGATAATAAGTACACCGTATATGGTAAAGTAATTAAAGGAATGGATGTGGTAGATAAAATTGCTAATATGCCAAGGGATAAAACCGATACCCCACTTACGCCTGTAAAACTTGATGTAAATATTATAAAAGTAAAACCAAAAAAATTGAAGAAAATGGGTGTATTATTACCCAATAGCAATACAACTAATTAGCTTTTACACTTTTAAAAAAAATCCAAATTCTACGTTTTAAAAAAATAGGTGTTTTCACCCTTTGTTATTTTAATAATAATTACCACTTTGTGGTATAGTAAAAACAAAAAGCATTTTGTACTTTAACAATCGTAAACACTTATGCTTATGAACCCAACAGAAAATACCATTGGGCTTTCACTTTCGGGTGGTGGTTACAGGGCTACTGCATTTCATTTGGGCACACTTAATAAGTTACACCAAATGGGTGTACTACCACAGGTAAATATACTTTCAACTATATCTGGCGGCTCCATTACAGGAGCTTATTATTGTTTAAATAAAGATGATTATGCACAGTTTAGTAATAATTTATACAATGCAGTACAGCATAAAAATGTAGTAAAAAAAGTTTTGCTTTCTATTACATTTTTTCAATTATTATTAGTGGCGTTTATTTTTTTAGCACCAGCTTTTTATTTTTTATTTACATCCTATGCTTGGTTGTTCCCTATTTTATTAGTAGGATTTATTTTTGTTTTATTAAAATTTCAGTTTAGCATTTTTCCGGTAAGCAAGCGAATAGAAAAAGTGTACGATGATTTTTTTTTCTACAACAAAACCTTAGGTAATTTACCAGAGCATCCCATGCTTGTAATTGGCAGTACTAATTTACAAACAAACAGGCCCTTTACTTTTTCTAAAAATTGGATGCAAGATAGCACCTATCAATACCGCAACCCTTCTATCCAATTTAAAGCAGAAAACTTTCCAATAGCTAGGGCTGTAATGGCCAGTAGCTGTGTGCCATTTGCTTTTTCACCAATTAAAATAGATAAACAATTTTTTAAAAACGAAGCAGATGCAACTATTATTCACCCTTTGTTGGTAGATGGTGGTGTGTACGATAACCAAGGCATACACAAAATAATGCAAGGGGGAAAATATGCTTGCAGCTACATTATTACTAGCGATGCTGGTTGTGGTAGCATGGGAGAAATTACCGTAAAAAATACCATATCGCTTTTAATAAATACTGTTGACACTTTTATGAGCCGTATTAAAAAAGCACAACTGGTACAAGATGTATATGATAATGCTGAAGGTGCTAAAAAACAAGTAGCCTATTTTTCTTTAGCATGGGATATTGAAAACTGTATTCCTGGGTTTATTGATAATTTAGAAAAAAAACAAATTACACAATCGGTTATTACAGCACTGCAATTAAAACAAGAGTGGGTAGATGATGCAAAAAAGTTTGAAGAAGAAATTACTATCTATTTAAAACAAAAAACAAATTACGATGCCATAATAAAACCAACACCTGCCGAAAAAGAAATTGCCCGTAAAGTAGGCACCAATTTAACGGCTCTTAGTAAATTACAAGTAGATAGCCTTATTAAACAAGCAGAGTGCTTAACGGAGCTACAAGTAAAATTATATTGCCCATCATTAATAGAAAATGTATGACAAAAAAACCTCCATTTAGAAAACTTAGAGGCTACGCCTTTGACCCTTCCATGTCGCTAGAATTAGACACTGCCGGCATTAATGAAATAACTTACAAAATTGCTTGGGAAGATGATTTAAAACCTGGCCCAGAGGGAGAATATATTAAGGTGGTAGATAGAGATCCATCAAGCAATGCAGTGTACAAACCAATTGATTTAAACGATCAAAATATTTTAGCAAGTGAAGGATTAGAGCCTAGCGAAAGCAATCCACAGTTTCATCAACAGATGGTTTATGCCGTCTCGATGGTAACGATCAAGAACTTTGAAAAAGCACTTGGGAGAAAATTGTTCTGGGCGACTC
>JANNWD010000005.1:0-2291 GCA_031408315.1 Bacteroidota bacterium | reverse complement strand
CTTGTATGCTAGTTATTTTTAAATTTCTGTACATTCTCCAAAAAAAATCATAAACAAAAAAGTTATTTAAAATTTTATCGCCATGTTTTTCAATTAAAAACATACTTTCTGGTATTTCATAAGACGGATTTTGAAACACTGAAGCAGTAACCTGTTCACTATGCATACCTAAGTTTACAAGTACCTCTTTTACGTAAGCAAAGCTATTTTCTTTAGCTAATAAAGTTGTAACAAAATCATAATCTATTAACCACTTAAACTTTACATCATATTTGTATGGTTTATATCTTTTGTTAACCAAAGTTGTGCTTGGATTGCCAATAAAGTGTTTATAAAAACTTAAATAATTTAGCTTAAGTAAAAATCTGTCAAATAAAGAGGCATAATACAAATCTTTCTTATTAGTATGTAAATGGTAATGGTTATAAGCACAAAATATTAATAATACATCGTTTCGTTTCTTTGCCATATCTGCAAATATTTGTAACGCTTTTTTATCATCATACCAATCATCATGGTGCATTAAATTTATCCAATCTCCTGTGCTATTTGCAACCGCATTATTCCAATTATTAGGTGTTCCTAAAGCTCTTGCATTATGGTAATATTTAATATTCAAGTGCTTAAATTCAGCTTCAATCAATTGTGGTATTTCATCATTATTACTATCATCACTTATAATAATCTCATAATCGGTGAAGGTTTGTACCTCTATCGATTTTAATAACCGCACTAGCTTATCCCCACTATTGTATGTTGGTATGCATATTGAAATAAATGGCATGTTCATTTAATTGACAAAATAAAGTAGAATAAACCACTAAGCTAATACTAAAAATAATTAATTTTGATAAATTCTGATTATAATCAAGACAATGAAATTTTTAAAATCAAAGCTAGCTAATTATATAAATAAAAGTAAACAGAAAAAATATGTTAAGCAACTTGAACAGTTTACTCCTCTAACAAAATTACGTTCTGCTCTATATGAAGATAAAGTCTGTTTCAAACATATTGGGTTAATTGGTGATATTATTTATTCGATACCTTGTATGTTAGCATTAGCTAAACATAAAAAAATTGAGCTTTACTTAGATCTTTCGCAAAATAGTATGTATCCAAAAGGCCATAAACATTATAATGGCAATAAAATACTAACCCAAAAAAGCATAGAATTTTTAGCTCCATTAATTTTAAGTAATCCAAAATTTATTTTGTGTAAAGCGTTTGAAAACGAACTAATTGATTACGACTTGAATGAATTTAGACTTTATCCTTTTGATTACAGAATGGGGCATATTTGCAGGTGGTATTTTTTAGCTTTTGCAGTAAATTACGACTTGGGAAAAAACTGGCTTTCAGTAAATAAGAGGGAAAATTACCAAGATGAAATAATAATTAGTCGAAGTTTTAGATATAGAGCTCCTACAATACAATATAATTTTCTTTGTAAATTAAAAAACATTTCCTTTATTGGTTTGGATGATGAATTTGCTGACATGAAAAATTGCATTCCACATTTAAAACGCATTAAAGTATCAACATCACTTGAGCTTGCAGAAATTATTAGCGGTTGTAAATTTTTTATTGGTAATCAATCTTTTCCGTTTGCTGTTGCAGAAGCTTTGAAAATAAAACGTATTTTAGAGGTATGTTACGAAACACCTAATGTAATTGTAGAAGGCAAAAATGGATATGATTTTTGCTTTCAGCCACAATTTGAAAAAATAGTTAATGATTTATCAAAGAACTTAGAGTAAAGCATGAAAAAAATAATAAGAAAATTAGCTAATAAATTAGGTTACGATTTTATAAAACTTAGAAATTCGAATGATAAAAAAGCTCACATAAAACATAATGTTATTGTTGGTAATTACACTATTACAATGCCTGGAAATAATCCACAAATAAGTAATTACAAATATTATCCTCAATTAAATGAAAAATTAGGCACTCTTGCAAAATTCATAAATGAAAAATACCCTATTATTACTGTATTAGATGTTGGGGCAAATGTTGGAGATACATTAGCAATAATTAAAAGTAAAGTAGATATACCTATAATTGCAATAGAAGGAGACGATATCTCTTATAACTATTTAGAAGAAAATGCTAAAAAATTTGAAAATATATTTTTAGTAAAATCTTTTTTAGGTGAAACGCAATATACAATTGGTGTATCAATGGAAAAAAAAGGTTGGAATAACACTATTATTCCCAACGAAAAAAGCCACATACAAATATCGTTTGATACACTAGATAACATTATTGAAAAAAATAATTTACAAAAA
>JANNWD010000004.1:0-23799 GCA_031408315.1 Bacteroidota bacterium | reverse complement strand
TTATGGGAGAGAATTGCAAGAGCTTTTTACCTTAGGCAAAGGCTCAGATAGTAAATACTCAGAAAGCGATGTAAAAGAAGCCGCAAAAGTACTAACAGGTTGGAGGGTAAACGGAGCCACTTACACCACTTTTTTTGATCCTACAAGGCATAGTACAGCCAATAAACAATTTTCATCTTTTTATAATAATACTGTAATTACTGGTAGAACAGGCGCTACAGCTGGTGATTTAGAATTAAACGATTTGCTAAATATGATTTTTGCACAAAACGAAGTTGCAAAATTTATGGTTCGTAAATTTTATCGTTGGTTTGTGTATTACGAAATTGATGCTACTACCGAGGCAAATGTAATTACGCCGTTGGCAGATATTTTTCGTACTAATAATTACAATATAAAACCCGTACTTACTGCTTTATTTAAAAGTGAGCACTTTTTTGATGTAGCTAACCAAGGTTGTGTAATAAAAACCCCTGCAGATATTGTAATTGGTAGTATGAGAGAGTATGAGGTAAAAATGCCTTTAGCAACAGATTGGGATACTAGTTACGGCCATTGGAACACATTATTTAATTGGATGGCTTTGCAGGGATTAAATTTACACGACCCTCCAAATGTAGCAGGTATGCCAGCATTTTATCAAGAACCCTCATTCCATGAAATTTGGATAACTACTGATACTTTACCTAAAAGAAATCAGTTTACAGATATTATGACCAACACCGGTTATGTACGAGGTGGATTTAGAATGCAATTTGATTTTGCAATAGTTGCAAAAACATTTAGTAACCCAGGAAACCCAAATGATTTGTTGGAAGATGCGTTGAAGTATATTTATAGATTACAAGTATCTCCACAAACAAAGGCACAAATGAAAACGCAAATGTTACTAAGTAATCAACTGTACGATTATTATTGGACCAATGCTTGGAGTGCATACATTGCCAATCCATCAACAGCAAATTTTAATATAGTAAATACAAGATTAAAAGATTTGTTTAGATATTTAATGAATTTGAGTGAATACCAATTATGTTGATGTTGGATTTGTTGTTTTGCGATTTTTTGATTTTATCAATCGCAAACCATTTATCTAAACAATAAGAATAAAAAATATTGAGTTGTAATTTTTTGATTGATTTAAGTGTTTTTATAAATCAAAAAATCAAACTCTAAAAAATTAAAAATTACAAACATGAAGCGTAGAGAATTTTTAGGAAAGTCAATAGCAGCTACAGTTCCGGCATTAATAAGCGGTTATGCTGTAAAAGCATTGGATGATAGTTCGCCAATTGTAAAAGCATTAATGGGGAGTGGTACAGATACTGATCATGTATTGGTAATTGTACAACTAAGCGGTGGTAACGATGGTTTGAATATGGTAATACCTGTTGAAACCTATAATTTATACAATGCTGCCCGTACTAATATTGCCATACCCGAAAATAAAATTTTACGCTTAAATGGTTACGATAAAACAGGTTTAAACCCAGCTATGACTGGGTTACAAACCATGTATAATGAAAATAAATTAAAAGTAATACAAGCAGTAGGCTATCCTCAACCCAATTTTTCACATTTTAGAGCAACCGATATTTGGCAAACGGCAAGCAATAGTACGCAAGAAGTATATAGCGGCTGGGCTGGCAGATATTTAAATTATGAATATCCCAACTTTCCTAATGGCTATCCTAATACAAGTATGACAGATCCTTTGGCTATACAAATTGGTTCTACATCATCGCTTAGTAGCCAAGGGCCAAGCGTAAATATGGCAATGAGTATTACTAGTGCTACTAATTTTTATCAATTAATAAATGGTACAAGCGATCCAGTTCCTGCTACAAAAGCTGGTAAAGAATTAAGTTTTATACGTACCGTTGCAAGGCAAACACAACAATACGCTGGCACAATAGTAGCAGCATCTAATAGAGTAACGCAACAAGCCCCTTATCCAACCAATAATAACCTTGCCGATCAACTAAAAATTGTATCAAGGTTAATAAAGGGGGGATTAAAAACCAGGGTTTACATGGTTAGTTTTGGAGGATTTGATACACATAGCTTACAAACAACCGTTGCAGATACTACTGTTGGTAACCATGCTATATTATTAGGCAGAGTAAGCGATGCCATAAAAGCTTTTCAAGATGATTTAAAATTTTTAGAAATTGAAGATAGAGTAGTGGGTATGACGTACAGCGAATTTGGCCGTAGAATAAAAAGTAATAGTAGTGTAGGTACCGATCATGGTGCAGCCTCGCCATTATTTGTTTTTGGAAAGCCAGTGCAAGGTGGAGTATTAGGAAATAATCCTACAATACCTACCACTGCAAGTGTAAATGATAACGTACCTATGCAGTACGATTTTAGAAGCATTTATGCCACACTGTTAGAGAACTGGTTTTGCTTACCAAAAGCAACTGTTGATAGCTTGTTTCCACCTGCAATAAATAATACGCTTCAAAATTTACCATTAATAAAAGATGGATTGTGTAAAGCTGTAACGCCTCCACCAAGCCCATCTGGTAGAACAACAATTACCAACTACCCTAATCCATTTACAAATAAAACTACTATTGAATTTAATACTGCCGGTGGCGATACCCTAATTCAAATTATGGATACAGCTGGCAGGTTATTAGTTAATTTATTAGAAAAAGATTATCCATTAGCTGGAAGATATACAGTAACATTTGATGCATCGCATTTACCAGCTGGTATTTATTATGCCCGGTTACAAAATGGAACAGATCAACAAGTGAGACCAATGTTGAAAGTTAAATAATTTTTTCTGCAGTTTCGTTTTACCTCTGTCATTTTCTAACGAATGAGAAATGTAATTAATGATTGTAGAATAAAAAATTGTGTAAATATCTCTAAATTTTGGATAGTAAACCTTAGCACTAATCCGTTATTCTATGCCCAGCATTTACCCAATCAGTAATTTTTTGTTTGTCTTGTGCCGTTAATGGTGCATTAGGGGCTTGCGGCATGGTAGAAGGAGTGTTATCTACAGCCCTTATTTTTATTCTATCCCAACTAGCCACTATATTAGCATCGTTATCAAAATTTTTACCACCACTTACAGCACCATTCAAATGACATGGACCACAGTAGCCAATAATAATATTTTTTACATTATAGTATTTAGAGCCATATCCAGTAATAGAAACAACTACAGTATCCTTACAACCTAAATTATTTTTTGTAACCACATTATAACTACCAGCCGCTAAATTAAAAAAGTTAGGGCTGGGCTGAAACGTAGTACCACTAACACTATACGTAAACTGGCTACCAATAGGTGAGGTAATTGTAATTGTACCTAAACTTTGCCCTGTAATAGTGTATGTTTTACTAGCTATGGTTGTAATGTTTATTGTATCGCATGGGTTTATTGGAGGCGGTGGAGGGGTAACAACAGTTTCGTTTTTTTTGCAACTTACTATAAATAAAGTAAGTATAATTGGTAGTAAAAAAAGGGCTATTTTTTTCATTCCTAAATATACAAAAATTCTACTTATCGTAAGCTGTTACCAACTTTGTCCATAGCTTTTTTGCCAATTTTTTATTTTTTTCTTTTTCAGCTTTGCTAGTAATGCAGTATAGCAAATCTTCTAATGCATTAAGCTGTTTATTTTTTACAGTAACTTTTATTTTCTTTTTCTTCATAAAAAATGTTTATTGATCAGGGGGAGAGTACCTAAAATTTTTTAACCCATTTGCTTCTAACTCTTTCATATTTTGTTCGTATAAAATGTGAAATACTTCTGTTTGAAACGTATCTTCATCAGCGGCATTTAAGCCAGTTTTTTGTGTATACTCAATACGGGTAATCTCACTGCATACATCTTCAAGATAATTATTATGCATAAATTGTTCAAGCATGGGCAACCCCTTATCTTCCATATCTATTGAATGTGTAAATACTCTAGTACTTAAGCCATCTACCTCAAGTATTTTGGTATTGGGTAATATTTGTAGCAACCCTTTATTAAGGGTACGAAGTGCTGTCAACATGGTATCAAAATCTTTATATTTATAACCTTTACTAAATGGCCCACTACTATCTATTACAAACTGGGCTACAAAAGCCATTATGGCTAATTGCTCAAATTCTTCTGGGGTAGCTTCTAATTTTAATTCCATAGTTTTATGTAAATGCAAGTTTATATTTTTAAAAGGTTGGCAACACTTTACTTTGTTAACCCACTAACTTCCCCACCACTTCATCTATCTCACTCATTTCTTTACTTAAATGTTTTTTTATTTGTGTACGTAGCCTGCCTAAGTGTATAGCACTTAATACTTGCTGTGGCGGATTAGCCTGTAAATATTGTGCTGCTTTTACGTGGCAAGTTTTACTAAGTGCAGCTAATTGGTTGTGTACTTTACTACCAGCATCGTACTTAGGAAAATAAACATCTAATATTTTTTTATGTACATGCCTTGCACCAAACAAACCCTTTGCCTGAAAATCTTTCATCATTTCGTTAGGTGCTGTACTATTTAAAATAGCGGTAAGGTAATAGGCTTCGTTTTCATCATCGGTATATAAAACATACGCCACACTTTCTACAAAAAAATCTAAATCAATATTTGCTCTATCAACCACTGTGGCATTGGCATCTTTGGCACTGGCATTGTATAGCACTAAATATTTTGCATTAAGGTTTTGGTCGGTTAACCCTCTTTGAAAATTTATTCTATCATTTGCAGACATAGATTTTGACTTTTCAGTTTTATGTATATCCCAAATATTTTCAACATCAGTAAACCATCTACTTGCATTTAAAAAACCTTGTTTCATTAATTCTTTTGCAGCATGTATTGTTGCTTTTTTTATTTCATTTTTTTGTTCAATAATTATGGGTAGCACCACTAAATCGGGTTTGTATAAATTAAAGGGTAAAATACTTTTGCTTAACGCTGTTCTAAAAATAAATTTGCTTTCTATTTTTCCGTTAAAGTCTAATCCTTTCCAAGGTGCTTTAGCATCGGGCTGAACAGCATAGCTTGTTTTAAGGGTAATTATTCTATCTACAAAATCATCGGGCATTTGTTGTGTAAGCTCCACAAAATAAAAAGTACGTGGTACAATGGTAGCACCCTGCTTAAATAATTTTTTGTAAGGGTTTACTTTGGTACTGCTTTTGCCTTTGGTATTGCTAAATGCAGTGGCTTTGCCTTGCTTGGCGTAAAACCAAGTTACCGTTTCTTCTGCTAATTTTGTATTGGCTGCAATTAAATTACAATTATGTGTAGGCAGTTTGCCTGCAAAGGATTTACCGGGCAAACCAGCTTTATCTAGTGCTTTTTTTAGGGTTGCTTTTTCGGCAAATAATACACAACTTGGTATTCTAAATAAAGGGTGTACATCTTGCAAATCCCAAATATCCGTTAGTTTAAAACCTTTGGCTGTGCCACTTCTTGTATTATCATGATGGTCGGCACTAAAAAAGCTACGAGGTAATACAAAACCCAATTTACCTTCATCTTTTAAAAAATAATTAGTGCAATATGCCAAAAAAATTGCTGCAATTTCTAAATGAGGAAAATTGGCAACTTTATCAGGTTTTATTTTATATTTTATAGCAAGTTGGTTTAGTATATTTTGGTACTCCTCGTTTTTAATACTGCTATACGTAAACCATGGAGGGTTACCAATTACATAATCAAATTTGTCTTTTAAAAAATAAGGCTTGTATAGGTTTTGTACAATAAATTTCCAAATACTATCTCTACCAGCTTCTTTTACTTTTTTAAAGCCGGTGTATATTTTATAAAAACTTTGAGTTACCTGTGGTGTAATTCCGCCATGTTTATATTGTTGTTGTAATATTTTACCAAACGTAGCTTCGGTTTCAAGTTTTTTGCCTTGTGTTTGTTCTGCCAATTCTTCACATACTTCAAGGGCTTCATCAAAAAGTTTTACATCTTCAAATAGTTGCGTATTTAGGTAGTATTTGTCTTTATCAATTTGCATTAAAAATTCGCCACCAAATAAGTTTTTTACGCCTTCAGGTGCCAACAATGTATTGGCAAGTATTATGTTTAAATGCACTGGCTTATTGGCTTTGGCAATATCTTTACCAAGGCTTACCAATAATGTTGTTTTAGCTATTTGAACACTTAGTGGGTGTATATCTATACCATAAATGCAGTTGTTAATTTCTTCTGGCTTTATGCTAGGGTTTTGTTCTTTAAGCCTGTGTATGGCTGCCCGTAAAAAGGAGCCACTGCCGCAGCTAGGGTCAAGTATTTTATTAGCAGTTTTAAAATTAAATTGTTGCACCACTCTTTCGCAAAGCCAATCGGGTGTGTAGTACTCACCAAGTGCATGTCTTGTATCTAAATCAATTAATTCTTGATACACACCTTTTAATACATCTTCATCGGGGTTGGTAAAATCAAATGCTGCAATTTCTTGTGCTACTAATCTAAATACTTTTTTTAGTGGCATAAAATAGCGGCTGCCATGCACCCAATGAAAAAAATCGTTATCTACAAAATTGCGGATATTGTATTTATGAAAAATGCTGCCGTTTAGTATGGCTTTCATTTCTTCATCATCTATAAAGTCATCGTTGCTTAATACTTCGTACGCTAACACTTTAGCCAATATGCTTAGGTAAGTATGTATAACAAAAGCATTATCTGTATCGGCAAAGCTGCCGTAAGCAATGCTCAAAAACTTTTTCCATTGCTCATAACTTACTTGTACTTCGCCAAATTTTTTGGCATCGGCAAATACTTTACTTATCTCTCTAAAACATTCAATAAACACAGGGCTTTGATAGCCAAATGCTTCTTCAATTCTTTTTAAAGTGGCTTTTTGTTTTTCTTCTTTAAATAAAAAACGGTCTATCCAATAATAAAAATCTTCTGCATTATTTTCGGTAAGTGTAAAGGATGCAGTGGGTACTTCGTTAAGAATAAGTTCATGCTCTTGTAGCGTATCTAATTTATCCAATTGGCTTACATCGGGTGTTACTACTTTCCAATGTATAAAATCGCTAGCTATTAAGGTAAAGTTGTAGCCTTCGCCACTTTTAAATTGCCCAAGCATGTAACCAGCCAATTGCTCTTTAGCATGTTTAAACGAAACTTTTAATTCGTTTTCAAATTCAATAATAATGTTATTGTAAAGTGTATCGGCACTGCCACGGTGCTTTTTATTGTGTCTTGGTATATTTAGTATAGTTCGTTCACTTCCTGCACTTATGGCATCAATAATAGTTTCAATTTCTTTTTCGCCGTGGTAAAGGTGATGGAGTAAATCTTTAAAATGCTCTTTTTTGGTAGCTTCTTTATTAGCTTCCTTTATTTTTTTTATGTAAGATGTTATGTGTTGGGTATGTTGTTTCATGGATTACGAAAATAACAATTAATCCTTTATTATATTTGCTAACTAATATTTATTATGCAAATAATTCCAGTAAACACACTAACTACCGCTACACAGTTTTTGCAAGTTGCCATTACTTTAAATAAAAACGATGTTAATTGGATACAACCTTTAGATAAAGATATTAACGATGTTTTTGACAAAGCAAAAAACAAAGCTTTTCGTTTTGGCGAAGTTGAACGTTGGATTTTGCAAGATGAAAATGGAAATTTAATAGGCAGAGTAGCAGCTTTTGTAAATAAAAAATATAAAAATAAAGGAGATGATGTAGCCGTTGGCGGTATGGGCTTTTTTGAATGTATTAATTATCAAGAGGCGGCTAATGTGTTATTTGATACTGCTAAAAATTGGCTACAACAAAAAGAAGTACAAGCCATGGATGGCCCTATAAATTTTGGCGAAAGAGATAGATGGTGGGGCTTAGTAACCATGGGCTTTTACGAACCCTTGTATTGCATGAATTATAATCCACCGTACTATGTAACGCTGTTTGAAAACTATGGCTTTCATATTTTCTTTAATCAAATTTGTTTTGGTATGAAACCAAAAGAACCGTTAAAGCAAAAGTTTTTTGATAGATCTAAGCCTTTTGAAAGCGATGAAAATTTTACTACAAAATACATTGATAAAAATAACCTAGAAAAATTTGCAACAGATTTTGCAACGGTGTACAACAAAGCATGGGCAGGCCACGGCGGTTTAAAACAAATGGCAGTGGAGCAAGCTATAATTATGTTTAAAAAAATGAAACCAGTAATGGATGAAAAAATTATTTGGTTTGCCTATCATAAGCAGGAGCCCATTGCCATTTTTATAAATCTGCCCGATTTAAACCAATGGTTTAAATACCTCAATGGAAAATTTGGACTACTACAAAAACTAAAATTTTTATGGCTACAAAAATTTAAACCAAACATAAAATTTAATGGATTAGTTTTTGGGGTAATACCAGAGTGGCAAGGTAAAGGAATAGATGCTTTTATAATTGTACAATCAGCCAAAGTAATACAATCTCCCATTGTACCTTATACCCAGTACGAAATGCAATGGATTGGCGATTTTAACCCCAAAATGGTAAATATTGCAGAAAATATTGGGGAAACTTACCGCAGTAGAAATTTAGCCACTTACCGTTATTTGTTTAATCGAGAAAAGGAATTTGTACGACATCCAATTTTATAATAATAAGTTTATTAACAATCCGATTACCATCCACTATTTGTTGTAAAATAATTTTAACATAAAATTTTTCTTTTGTAATATTCTATTAGTTCCTTCTCCTTTGGAGAAGGGTTGGGATGAGGTCAAAATGGTTTGATTTGTATAAAAATTTATTCCCGAAATACAATCTCAAACCAAATAACGGATAACCATTAACTATCCTTAAATTGCATATTCAATTAATTAACACTAAATAAAAGTCCCTTCAGGGGTTTGGGTTTGTATGGATAAATTCATTGTATCGGCTCGTAAATATCGTCCTCAAAACTTTAATACAGTGGTGGGGCAGGCACATATTACTACTACATTAAAAAATGCCATTACTAATAATCAGTTAGCACATGCTTTTTTATTTACTGGTCCAAGAGGTGTAGGTAAAACTACCTGTGCAAGAATTTTAGCCAAAACTATCAATTGCGAAAATCAAACCAAAGAAGGAGAGGCTTGTAACACTTGTAATAGCTGTGTATCGTTCGATGCAGGTAATTCATTAAACATTCATGAGCTTGATGCTGCCAGTAATAATAGCGTAGATGATATACGAAGTTTGGTTGAGCAAGTACGCTTTGCACCACAAGCTGGTAAATACAAAGTGTATATTGTAGATGAGGTACATATGCTAAGTGCAGCCGCTTTTAATGCGTTTTTAAAAACATTGGAAGAGCCACCCTCTTATTGCATATTTATATTAGCAACTACCGAAAAACATAAAATTTTACCTACTATTTTAAGTAGATGTCAAATTTTTGATTTTAAACGAATTACCAATGCCGATACGGTTTTCCATTTGCAAGAAATTTGCGATAAAGAAGATATTAAAGCCGAAAAAACTGCCCTACACATTATAGCCCAAAAAAGCGAAGGGTGTATGAGAGATTCGTTAAGCATCTTAGATAAAATTGTAAGTTTTACCAACGGGCAATTAACATACAGCAATACACTAGAACATTTAAACATTTTAGATGAGGACTATTATTTTAAATTATTAAACTATATGCAACAACAACAATTAGCCGATGCTATGTTGTTGTTTGATGAAATAAATGCTAAGGGATTTGAAAGCGATACATTAATTGAAGGCTATGCCGAGTTTATTCGAAATGTATTAGTAAGTAGAGATGCAAGAGCAGCTATACTTTTACAAGTGGCGGATGATTTTAAAGAAAAATATGTTGAAGCAGCTCAAAAAATAAATGCAGCTTGGTTAGTTGCTGCATTAAATATTTTAAACGATACAGAAATCAATTATAAACAAGCCCGTAACAAACGGCTGCATGTGGAGTTAGCAATAATTAAACTAACACATCTTAGCCAAGCTATTGAGTTAACATCTGCCAACGGCGAGATAATAAAAAAAAAACTAACGGAAATAGCTAAAGCAATTAGTTTTAAAGCATTACAGCCTATTCGGTTTGTAAAAAATAACCAAGAAAACGACACAAAAAATACCACACAAATACAACCTCAAAAAGAAGAGCATCAAGCAAAATTAATAATTGAAAAATCTGTTGTAAAACCACAAACTGTAGCAACTTCAAATACTAATCAAACAAAATCAGGCTTATCTTCTCTTGAAAAAATACGCCAAAAAATTGCGGAGCAATCAAAAGGCGAAGCCATAATAAAAGTATTAACCGACGAAGATTTGTATGTTGCTTGGGGCATTTTTATTCAGCAATTAGAAGACAGAAAAAACCATAGTGCCGTTACCAATTTTAAAATGGCTAAGCTAAATGTTGTAAATAACGATAGTATAGAAATTATTACCGAAAACAATATTCAACAAAAATTTATTGAGCAAGAAAGAGCATTATTAATAGAACATTTACAAAATTATTTTGCCAACAAAGCACTTACCTACAATGTAGTAATTATTGAAACAGAACAAAGTGCAGAACTGGCTGAAAAGCCTTTAAATACTAAAGAACAATATTTAAAAATTATAGAAGAGTACCCATTAGTAAAAGAGTTAAAAGATAGATTGCGGTTGGAGTTGGATTATTGATGTTCGGTTGCAACTTTTCAGCAATTTTGCCGTAATTTCACACCTTAATTTACAAATACGAAATACATACAATATGGCTGAAGTAATACGTATGCCGCTGTTAAGCGATACAATGACAGAGGGAAAAATAATAGCTTGGAATAAAAAAGTAGGCGATAACGTAAAAGCAGATGATGTATTGGCAGATGTGGAAACAGATAAAGCCACAATGGAAGTAAATGGATATGTAGATGGTACATTGTTATATATAGGCGTACCAGCAGGCGAAGCAGCAAAAGTTAATCAAGTAATTGCCATAATTGGTAAAGCTGGCGAAGAGTACAAGCATTTGTTAGATTCTCCAAAAAAAGAAGAAAAAGCCACAGTAGCTGAAGCTGCAAAAACAGAAATCCCAAAACCTCAAACAGTTTCTCTTCCTGCTGGAGCAAAGGAAATTCGTATGCCGCTTTTAAGCGATACAATGACTGAAGGAAAAATTATTGCCTGGAATAAAAAAGTAGGCGATACGGTTAAAGCAGATGATGCATTAGCCGATGTGGAAACCGATAAAGCAACAATGGAAGTAGTAGGCTACGAAGATGGAACACTTTTATACATTGGTGTAGAAGCTGGAAGTGCAGCAAAAATTAATGGAATAATTGCAATAGTTGGCAAAGCTGGTACAGATGTTAGTGCTTATGTTGCTGCAGAAAAAGCTGGGCAGTCGTCAGCTACCACTCAGCCCTTGGCAGAAGATAGTTCTAAGGCAGAATTTAGCAATAATACCGAACCTTCAGCATCAACTACTAACAATCAACCACTAACTAATACGGATACAAGAGTAAAAGCATCTCCATTAGCAAAAAAATTAGCTGCCGATAAAGGAATTGATTTAGCACAAGTTAATGGTAGCGGCGATGGTGGAAGAATTACTAAAAAAGATATAGATGGGTTTGTGCTAAGTGAAGCAACTGTAGTTACAAAAACCCCGACAGCGATTGCAAACCCTATAGGAGGTTTTACAGAAAGCCACACCGATACGCCACTTACACAAATGCGTAAAGTAATTGCCCGTCGCCTTGGCGAAAGCAAATTTAGTGCTCCCCATTTTTACTTAACCATGGAAATAAATATGGATAATGCCATTACTTCCAGAGTTAGTATGAATGAAGTAAGCCCAGTAAAAATATCATTTAACGATATGATTATAAAAGCTTCGGCTATGGCTTTACGCAAGCATCCAGATGTTAATAGTAGTTGGATGGGAGATTTTCTTCGTCATAATCATCACATACATATTGGCAGTGCAGTTGCAATGCCAGAAGGTTTAATTGTACCAGTAATTCGTTTTGCAGATAGTAAATCTCTTTCTGAAATTGCTGCCGACGCTAATCAATTATATGCTAAAGCAAAAGATAAAAAACTTCAACCAAATGAATTTAGTGGTAATACATTTACCATTTCTAATTTAGGTATGATGGGGATAGAAGAGTTTACTGCCATTATTAATCCGCCAGATAGTGCCATACTAGCTGTAGGTGCTATTAGCGAAAAAGTGGTAAAAAAGGGTGATGGATTTGCTGTAACCAATGTTATGAAACTTACGTTAAGTTGCGATCACCGCAGTGTTGATGGTGCAGTAGGAGCCGCATTTTTACAAACACTTAAAAAGTATTTAGAAAATCCTGTGACGATGTTAGTATAAAATTTTTAGAAATTTAGCTAAAGTACAAACCCCATGGTTAGTGTTTTTTAGTTTTAAAATTTCTTAGTGTTCGTTGTAATCTTTGTTTCTTTGTGTGAAATAATTTTAAAGCTAAATGAAAGCAACCGTCTATAAATCCACCGGCAGCTGGTACGTTGTAAAAAACGATGATGGTCTACAATTTAATGCCCGTATTTTAGGCAAGTTTAAAATAGATGGATTAACAAGTACAAACCCAATAGCAGTAGGCGATAGGGTAGAAATTGAAATGGAAAACGAGTTAGAATCGTCTGTTACCATTACACAAATCCACAAAAGACAAAACTACATTACCCGTACTTCACCAGCCAATAAATATCAACATCATATTATAGCATCCAATCTTAATCAAAGCTTATTATTTGCAACACTAAAAGATCCGAAAACCTCACAAGGCTTTATAGATCGTTTCTTAATATCCTCCGAAAGTTTTCACATACCCACAATCATCGTCTTTAACAAAGCCGATTTATATAAAAAAAAAGAAGAAGAAAAATTTGAAGAATTAAAATTGATGTATGAAAAAATTGGTTACAAAGTAGTAAAAATAAGTGTAGAAAAAGATGAAGGATTAGTGGAACTTACAGAAAATCTTAAAAACAAAATAACTCTAATAAGTGGACACAGCGGAGTAGGTAAATCTTCCTTTCTTAATAAAGTTTTTCCCCAAAAAAACCTAAAAACAAAAGATGTAAGTGGCTGGAGTGGAAAAGGAATGCACACAACAACATTTGCCGAAATGTTTGATTTGCCCTTTGGAGGAAAAATAATCGATACACCAGGAATAAGAGAGCTTGGTTTAGTAGATATTCCAAAGCAAGAACTCTCCCATTACTTCCCCGAAATGAAAGCCTTGATGAACAACTGCCAATTCAATAACTGTATGCATACAGAAGAGCCCAACTGTGCAATAAAAAATGCAGTTAACACAAATCAAATTTCTGCCGAACGCTACATCAGTTACCGCAATATTTTAGATTCTATAGACGAAAAAAAATATTAATTGTCAGCGTCATTTCCGAAATCGGCGGGAAAAACCCGCATTCAATAAGCCCTCATCTCCAAAAAATGTGCAACTTCTTGTACAGCATTATTTTGATTTCTAGCAACTTTTAATTGTTGAGGTAAAATGCTAACCCCATTAAAAATACTATAATGAAGTGTTAGGTAATTTTTTTTATACATAAAATCCCAATCAAGAATTTCAGTATCATCAATCTGATTCAAAAATTTTACTTGCAAATCATTTACAAGCGTAGTAGCAATAGCATAAAATTTACTAATGCCACAATTGTCATCAATAACAGCTTCGGTGCCGCCATTGTCGGTTTTTAAATGATAACACATAGATATTGGTTTTTATTTTTTTCTTTCTAACAGCAGTAAAAAATAACTATTCGCCATAGCTTTTTTTACCACCTCTGTACTTGGCTTTATTACTAGCTTTAATTGCTTTTTCATCGCCACTAGCAATTTTTTCAGCCCCTACATTACGTCCATCTGTTGGGCAACCATATTTATCTTTTTTCTTAAAAATAAAACAGCTACTCATCAAAAAACAAATTGTAATTAAAGCAAGTAATATCTTTTTCATATTTTAAAGATAATTTATTATTAAATGCAATAGCAAAACTTAATCTTTTTCATCTCCCTCCCCTTCGGAGAGGATAGAAGGGGCTTTAAACCACCCACTATAAATCACATAATTATTAGCAATTCTATCAATCTCACCACTAATAAGCTCTTGGCTTATATCTTTAACTTTTTTTGCGGGCACACCAGCATAAATAACGCCACTTTCAACCACTGTGTTCTCTAAAACCACTGCACCAGCCGCAATAATGCTATTACTACCAATACGCACATTATCCATCACAATTGCCCCCATACCAATCAGCACATTATCATCTATAACGCATCCATGTACAATTGCATTGTGTCCAATGCTAACATTATTTCCAATAGTTGTGCCAAATTTTTGGTAAGTACAATGAATCACAGCTCCATCCTGTACATTAACTTTATTACCCATTCGAATAAAATTCACATCACCACGTAATATAGCATTAAACCAAATACTACAATTATCACCCATCAACACATCACCCACAATTGTTGCATTAGGTGCAATAAAACAAGTATCATTAAAACTTGGCATAACACCCTTAACCGGAAGTATAACTGGCATATTTTTTTTTAACAAAGAAAGGAAATAATTTGGTTACTAGCATTTGTTCATTGTGGTACTTCATTGGCGTCGCATTACGTTCATCAGTAACTATTTGGGCATCATTACCCACCATCTTCACCTTTTTAATCCAAATTCCATTTGTGTACTTTTTTGTCCTCGTGAGGAATATTCACACACAAAAAAGCCCTTCAAAATCTCTTTTGAAGGACTAAAAGTCGGGATGGCAAGATTCGAACATACTTAATATAATTTAATCGATAAATAGGATAAATGTATATAAACGCTTCATTAACATATGTAAAGGAGTAGTTTGTTATTAAGAAAAAATAAATTTTATTAAAAATAGTTAACTAAAATTGTCCGAAATATGTCCGAATAATATAGATTTGCCTCATGGCATTTGTAAAATACTATTTGGATAAACCTTTCGATCCTTGTATCTCTAAGGAATCGTTAAAAGCAATAATTGAAAATTGTGAAGAATTTAATAAGGCATACCCTAAAAAAATTTATAACCCTAGACCCTCATCTCTCTATTTATTTTTCACTTATGCCAAAGGGAAGAGAGTAAAAGTAAAAACTAATATTAAAATCAAGGGGGAACATTGGAATGTAAAAGAAGGCTGCTATAAATTTAATAGTACAGGCAGTTTGGAATTGAATAATGAGTTAAATGAGATTTCTAATAATGTACTAAAGAGTTTTAGTCGCTTAGTAGATACAAAAGCAAAAATCAATGAAGAAGATATAAAAGAGTTGGTGCATGCGGTAATCAACGGCAATGCTGTTATTTCAACTAATAATTTGGAGAAGGCTATTGATCAATTTTTTATTAAAAAGAATAACATTCTCACAGAAGGTACGTTTAAAGAATATAGAACTGTGTTTAAAAGTTTGAAAGAGTATGAGGCATTTCATAAGAAGAAATTAAAATTTGAAGATTTCACACAAGGTTTTTTTAATGACTATGAATTATTTTTAGTTAACAGAAAGAATCCATACAATCCTGAAAGAGGTCTTTTAAATGATACTATTGCAAAATATATCTCCACATTAAAATCATTCCTTTTTTGGAGCAATGAATGTGGCTACATTGAAAATGTAGAACATCTATTAAAAATTAAAACCAAGATAAAGAAAAGACAAAAGAATGAAATAGTTGTTTTATCAGAAGCCGAGCTTTTACAACTTTACAATTTTGATTTTTCGGAAAACACAAGATTAGAAAGAGCCAGAGATTTATTTTGTTTCGCATGTTTTACCGGTCAACGTTTTTCGGATGTGTTAAGATTTAGTAAAGATGATTTTAATGGCTCACTATGGGTATTTACATCATTTAAAACGAAGAAAAAGGTAACAGTGCCTTTTGAAGGGTTTATTCAAAACGCTTTACCCATTTTAAAAAAATATAATTATGTTTTACCAAATTTATCTAACCAAAAATTAAATGAATATTTAAAAGAACTGGGTGAAATAGCAGGATTAGATGCTAAAGAAAAAATCATACGTTTCAGTGGAGTCAAAGAGATTATTACAAAAAATCCAAAATATAAATTTATGTCCTCTCATATGGGTAGACGAACATTTGTAACTATAATGCTTGAAAAAGGAGTGCCTATTACAATTGTACAAAAGCTAACACAACACTCCGATTTACGTACGTTATTGAAATATGAAAGCCATTCACAAAACACATTAATTATTTCTTTAAAATCCACATAAATGAAATTTTTTGAAAGAATCAAGTCAACCACTTCATTAAGAAACATTACCATCAAAGAAACTTATTTTAGTTCATTCTTTAAGAAAAGAGGTGATTTTACAATTTTTTTTGAATATAAGATTGGTCGCTATCGAGATGATTATTTTCTCTATTTTAATAAAATTCCGTCTGGAGTGGCTTACCGAAATGCAATATTTAATAAAATATATAAACTCTCTGATTTACAAATAGAAGAATTCTTAGCCTTTCATTATGAAAAGTATGATAATAAAAATGCTTTTCTAAGATTTTTATATTCAGAGCTATACAATAGATTAGAAGTAGAAGAAATTACTCAAAAAAATGATTATTTAAATTATAGGAATGCGATAGACGGATATTATACGAAAATGCTGGTTAAATATACCCATGCTTTTAAATGGGTAAATGATATGTTTGAACAGAATAGATTAGAGAACATAGAATTTTTTTATAATAATTTTTTATTAGGGCATATAAAAACTATCATTGAAAATCATTTTAATAGTGAAAATTGTCCAAAAATAAGCATTTCGGAAATGAGTGAACTCAACAAAGAAGTAAAACGTACTATTAATGCCGAGTTACTTAAAATACAAGACCAAAGTTCTATTATTGAATTATTAGATTTGCTAAAAAGTAAAGAGGGGAAAGGTAATATTCACGGAGATTACAAAGCAATTGAGCTACTAAAGTACTTT
The DNA here is from genome assembly GCA_031408315.1 of Bacteroidota bacterium. Taxonomy (GTDB): domain Bacteria; phylum Bacteroidota; class Bacteroidia; order Chitinophagales; family Chitinophagaceae; genus Ferruginibacter. Next base: position 6,806 of record JANNWD010000004.1, on the reverse strand, counting down.
TTGATAGCATTAAAAGGGTTTTATTTTAGCAAAGATGATCAATCAAGTATTAAGCTTTTTGATAAATTTTCAGACAAGGATGTATCCTTAATTTTGATTAATAATCTTGCATTATATAAAAATAACCCGGATAAAAAACCAGAAACTTTACGAAAAGAGATTCAACGAATGTCCACAGATTATAGGAAAAATCAGAAACTTATCAGTATTATAGATGTTGCTATTCAACAAGTATACGAGGCTTTAGATACTTAATCACTTTTGGACAATATTGGACAGCAATTAATAGCTTTCTTTACCAAAACAGCTCACTTTTGATTAAAATTTAATCACTATGGCACAGCTGTATATTCCACAAGAAGAAGATTTTCGCCGTTGGATACGAGAATCGGTAAAGGAAGAAGTTTTAGAAACCCTAGCTAAACAAAAAAATGATACTTCTCAAGACGAAGAGCCTTTGTTGTCAAGAAACGATATGGCTGCTCAATTAGGCATTTCCCTAGTTACATTAACAGATTGGATGAAAAAGGGGCTACCCTTTTTAAGAATGAACGGTAAAGTTTACTTCAGGAGGAGTGAAGTAATACAATCTATGTCACATAATAATCGAAAGAGACGAAATCAATCTAAGATTGAATAGTGTCCACAATGCACAATAAAAAAAGACTCTGCTGTAACAGAGTCCCTTTAATCATTTAATAATTCGTTGATGTCGAAATTATATAACAAAGTTATAAATATAACTGAAGAAATTGCCTTTAAGCAAGAAAAAATTTTTAAATCAGTTCAGCAGTTGTATCAAGAATCAGTAAACGTTAAACCTATAAAAAAATTTTGGGGGCAGTATATAGGCGAAGGTGATATTGTACATTTCCCATCGCCCAGAGGAGCTGGCAAAACACTTTTACTAATGCAAATATGTATGGCCATTTCTGGAGGGCAAGAATCATTTTTAGGAGAACAAATAGAAATAAATGGTAATACTATTTATATCAACTTAGAACTGAACAATACAACTATAATGAGGAGAATAAGGAAGTTGATGGATAACCCTCCTTTTCAAATAAAAAACGATTATAAAACAATGATATTTACTTATAAAGGTTCATTGCTAAGTGAGTTAACCAACATTGTAAAGGAAATAGATTTCTATAAACCTATACTTATAGTAATAGATAATTTACGATTAGCTTTTATAGGTTCGGACGTAAACAGTGGAAAAGAAATAACCAAACTGATGTTTACACTTATGGCGATAAGAGACGCATTAGGATGCTCTATCGTAATAACAGACCATTTCAGAAAGCATACTTCTAATTTACTAACAGGCTCAGATTTACATTCTGGTAGTGGAGCCACCACGGATTTGAGTGATGCTGATATGTTTTTACGCAAATCTTGCCAGCAAACTAACTGGCGTATTATGAAGCGTTGCAAGAGCAGAAATTTTGAAGAAGACGATACCGTAAAGCTTATTCAACTAGATGCAGAAACACTCTGGTTCAAATTAGTTGAAGCTAGTGTATGTGAAGCAGAACACATAGGCGTACAAAACCTGTCTGACAAAAATGAACAGATTGATATGGCAAAACAACTACGAACTGAGGGAAGGTCGATGGAAGAAATCGGAAAAATTATGAATAAGAATAAATCAACTATAAGCCGATGGCTAAAGGAATAATTTGTTGCGTTGCGTTGCAAAAGCTGAAAATGCAACAAAAGTCAAAAAACAAGGCAAAAAAAATATTGAATATTATTAGATATTATTAAATTCTATTAAATATTATTAATTACAATGGATTGAATTTATTAAAATTTGTTGCAAAACCTAAAAATGCAACGCAACGCAACAAAATGGTAGTAATATTTTTTCCCTTCTGTTAATTTAAAAATAGGATTATTAAATAGAACAGCATCGTAGCAAAGGCAATGATTTTTTAATATAGCAAGATGTGTCGCTGTCCGACAATCTTGCTTTTACTTCACGGTGTTCGTAAAAGGCTGTAAAATATATGCCAAACAAACATGTACATAAAATAACCTTTCGGGTTACAAATGAGGAGATGGAAAATATAGCTGAGAAAGTAAAAATATCTGGCTTTAAAAAATCAACTGTCATTAGACAACTGGTATTAGAAGGAATGATAACTGCAAAAATGACAGTTGAAGAAAGAGAAGGATTAAATAGTTTAAAAGGAATAGCGAACAACTTAAATCAACTGGCTAAGAAGGCGAATCAGGGTCAAAATTTTTTAACCCTTTATACTGAGATAGTAAAGACTAAGAATTTAATAGATGAATTTATTAATCATATTTATAAGCAATGATTTGCAAAATAAGACAGGGTAGCTCGGTTGGTGGAGCGGTAAACTATATTATGGGTAAACACCAAGCGGAATTATTAGATTCAAGGGAAGTAAGGGATTATGATAAAAAATTAATGACTAAAGATTTTGAAGCCATATCAAATCAAAACCCTGAAGTAAAAAAATGGGTGTTTACTGTAAGCGTAAGTTTTCACAAGCAAGATGAAATTAATTTGTCGGACAAAAAAATGGTAGAGGTGGCCAAAGAAATACTTAACGGTATGGGGTTTAGCAAGTCACCCTATATCGTAACAAGGCATTACGATGGCGCCAACCCTCATTTTCACATTTTAACCAGTAGAGTTGATACGAATGGCAAAACGGTTTCGGATAGTTTTTGCAAACTAAGAATAAATAAAATTAGAGAACGATTAGAACTAAAATATCCAGAACTAACCTCTGCAAAAGGAAAAAATATAAATGATATAAATATAAAAAAGTTAAAAGGAAAAGATGCGGTAAAGTACAAAATCTATACAGCTATAAATGTAGAAATAAAGAAGGTAAAAAATATTAATGACTTAGCAAAAGCACTTTTAAAAAATCATGGTATAGTAACGGAGTTTAAATACCGCAGAGGTTCAATAGATATTATTGAGGGTATAAAATTTAATACCAACAATACCTGGTTAACGGGGAGTAAAGTTGACAAAATGTGTTCATATGAAAATTTAGTAAAACAAATAGAAAACAATCAAGAGCTAGGGCTAACACCAAAGACACAAAACACTAACACAACATATCCAAAATTAAACCATGCTATCGCTAAAGTGATAAATCAAAATGAGCCTGAGTATTTGCCTAATAAAAAAAGAGACTGGACAAAAGATAATGATATAGAAAGATAGAATTATGTAAATCTATAAATAAATCAATAACAACAACATGGATAAAAGCCAAGAATTAGTATTAGAGATACTAAACAAATTAATCAATCGAATCAACCAAATTGGCGAAACAACAAATGTCAACTTTGAAAAGCTATGTAGTATGGTTGATAAAATTAATACAAAGCCTACAATGGTATTTAATTCAAAACCTATTGAAGAATCGATAAGTAAAATAATGGAAAAGAATGTTCAAGTATGGAATATTGATGTAGGAGAGCAATTGGGAAAATTTAAAGCAGCATTAGAAAAAAGCACAAACGATTACAAGACTTTAAAGGCAGCAGAAGCACAAACTTTAACACGAAAAGTTAAACTACGATTTTGGGTAGCAATAACCTGTTTATTGTCTATGTTGATTATTACAATAGCGATGAATTTTAAGCAAGCCCCCAAAAATATACAGATATTAAAGAATGACATAAAATACCGCTATATGCAAAGTATTGCAAAAGATAATTTTAAAAAACAAATAGTAACATTAGATAGTACAGTACAAAAATTAACATTGGCAGAAGCAGAAAATAAATTATTAAAAACAGAAGGGAAAAATAGAAACAAATAATTATTTAACTCTAGAATTATATAAATCTAAACACATGGCACAAATTATAACAATAGCCCATCAAAAAGGTGGCGTAGGTAAATCAACGCTAAGTTTAAACCTAGCATATGTTTTTAAAAATGGTTTGCAAATTGCGATTTGCGATACCGATATACAAGGCAGCCTTACTAATTTGCAATTACAAGAAGAAGGCATTGATATATTAACCTTGCCACAAAATCTAAATGATTTAAAAAACCTTCCGCATGAAATAATTATCATTGATACACCACCCTATCTTATTAGTAGGCTACCAGATTTATTTGCCATAAGCGATTTTGTGTTAATACCCACCAAGGCAGGTATTTTAGATTTTATGGCCATACAAGCCACTATTGCTTTATTAAATGAAAGCATAAATGCAAGACCAGGATTAAAAGCTGGGATTGTGTTTAATATGATAAAACGAAGCACTAATCTGCAAAATGAAATTGCTAAGCTTCTTCAAGACTCAACCATTGAGTTAATGCAAACATTAATTACCGACAGAGTAAGCTATACTCGTTCTGTAGTTACTGGAGGAGTATTAAACTCAAACGATACTGTAGCCAAACAAGAAATCTTATCGCTAGCCGATGAAATATTAAACCGAATGGGCTTATAAAAATTTATTTACTCATCTATAAATATAGAATTATGAATAACTATAATGACAAATTGCAAAACCTAAAAGACAGAGTTGTGGCTGCACCTAAGCCTGCTTTGCAAGAAGTAAAAGCAGTACAATCAAAATTGGAAAATGAAGTACAATTAAATGTATGGATGCCTAAAACTTTATTACATAAATTGAAGCAAAAGGCATTGGACAACCAAAAAACTGTAAAGCAGTTGGTAAATGAGGCGGTAGAAATTTTTTTACAAACATCTTAATAAATAATTTATTTTGCAGTATAAAAGAAATATTAAATCAAATAGATATGTAGATTAATAGAAATAAATACTTAAAAAACTATAGAAATATAGTTTTACATATAACTAGAGTGCATACACTTTAGTCTCGTTAGGAAAACTGGTAATTTTTAGAAACCGAGAACTAAGTATATGCTCCGCCACATGGCGTGAGCTTACTTATTCGGTTTCGGGTATACCAGTACCTCCTATCGGTAAGTAATAACTCACGTCATTTTTTTTATATGAATAAACAAACTTTACTGGTAGCCATTTTAATAACATTTAGCTGTACCACAAATGCACAAAAAATAATAGTAGCCGATAACTATTCAAAAAGTTTTAACAATAACTACTTGGCCATACAAAAAGGGGCATACTGGGGTTACATAGATACACTTGGAAATGAAGTAACCCCATTTGCCGATGCAGGTTTCGATAATGGTATAATTGGTAAACCCTCTTCTTTTATTCTTAACCCCAATTTTTATACTGCTTATAATACAAAAGATGAGCTTACAAACTTGTATGATAAAACAGGAAAACTAATAACCAATAAGTATCACAGAATTTACGGACTCTCCGATTCTATTTCATTAGCAGTAAAAAAAGTATTTAATGGTACTAAGTATTCTGCACAAACTCTTGTGCCAACATATATTACAGCCACAGGAAAAGAAGTAATCAAACTATCAAATAATAATGCTGGTAAAATTTTCTTTTTAGCGGATAATATTGGCAAATTCTATGGTTATTTTCAAGAGGGACTATCTTACGTGCCTTATAGTGGAGAAGAAAAATTTTCATCACAAATTCTGTTTGGCTATATCAATACAAAAGGTACTGCGGTTATCAAACCAGTTTATAAAAAGGTAAATAACTTTTACGAAGGATTAGCCGTAGTAAATAAAGTAAATGAACTAGGGGTAGAAAAATGGGGTGTTATTAATAAACAAGGAAAAGAAATAGCACCATTTATTTTTACTAACGAACCTTCAAAATTTGTAAATGGGTATAGTATTATACAAAACGCAATGAATTTGTATGGCTACTTACATGCAAAAGGCAATATTATTATAGAGCCAAAATATTTTTTTGCTAGTAGTTTCAATAATAATAAAGCAATAGTGATTGAAGGCTCTGATTGGTTAAATGCCATCATTAAAGTAATTGATACAGCAGGCAATACGATAAAAAAAATTGGTAAAAATTATGAGTATGAGTTTGTAGATTTTATGGGAAGAGAACGACCATTTTTTGAAAATGATATTTTGATATGCAAAAAGGGAAAAGAAGATAGCAAAGCTTATGGCGGATTAGATAGCAGCGGAAAAGAAGCAATACCCTTTATCTATGAGCACCTTGAACCTTTTAGCTGTGGTAGGGCTTATGCAGAAACTGAAGATAAAAAAGGTTTTATCGACACAAAGGGTAATTGGATTATAATACTTACTAAACCACAATTTTAAACTTTAAAAATTAAACATTATGCAAAACGAATTAAGCCAACTTTCATTAGAAGAATTAATAGAAATCGCAATAGAAGAAAACAGGCAATTAGAAGAAAAGTATAAAATAAAGCATGGATTTGAGCTAAACAGGGTAGAAGTAAACGAAGAGTTAGCAGCGCATTATTTAAATCAATTTAGAAACTATGCTACTAAAAGATTTAAAGTAAGAAATATAAATAACCCCCAAGATGTAATTACAATTATAGAAGAATGCAGGGCTGAAGAAGAAAAAATGAAAATGGAATTTTTAAACATAGTACCTCCGATACGTAAAAAATTATTATAATAAATTTAGAAACTAGTAAAATTACTACAAGTTGTTAAAGGTCTTAAACACTTATAGCCAAAATTCAAACAGTTATGTTAAAAAATAAACACTTGCAAAATATATTTTGAAAATAGAAAACTTTATTTCTATATTTATAGAAATATGTATTCGCCCTTTTCCTATAAAGTACCAAGTAAGTGAACCAAAACAAAAACCCTTATGAGTCTTACCCGGCTCTACATATTAATTGTATTCTTATTTATCGCAGAAAGCGGTGAAGCC
>JANNWD010000003.1:0-2635 GCA_031408315.1 Bacteroidota bacterium | reverse complement strand
AAAAAAGAAAATTTTGGCACTTACGCCGATGTTAAAGGAAATTTTAGAATAAACTCCCCCGATTCTATACTAACAGTTGAGGTAAAATCGGTTGGGTATTTGCCAAAATATTATACACTTAATGCTGTAACTAACCTAAATAAAATTGTATTAACCGAAGATAAAATTGCTGCTGCAAACGAAGTAGTTATTAAAAGCAGTAATAAAAGCACCAAAAGCCGAAAAGCTACCTTTTTTAAAGATACTGTTTATAATGTAGAACCTAAAGATGGGTGGGAAAATTATGGCACTTATGTAAGCAACAACTTTGAAATACCCGAAGTTATTTTAAAAGACAAAACTAAGCATGGCGAAATGGAAGTTACTTTTAATGTAACGGCAAGTGGAGCTATTACCGATATTAAAGTAGATAAATCGGATTGTAATGGTTGCGATGAAGATGCTATAAAACGAGCCATACAGCAAGGCCCACAATGGAAAACAAAACAAGGTAAAGCTGGAAAAGCTAAAATTAAAGTACAGTTTTAAGCATAACACATATACTCATACTAGATTAGGGATTGTCTGAATTTCTTAAAAAATGTATCCCATTAATTTAAAATTATTTTCCCAATCTAGTCAACTTTACAAGTAATCATTCGTTAATTTTGCAGTCTAAAAAAAATATATAATGAAAAAAATAACAATTGCTTTTATAGCAGGTTGCTTTTGCACTTTTAGCTTAGTGGCTCAAGTAAAAATGCCACAACCAAGCACTACACAAACTATTAAACAAGACTTTGGTATGGGTGCTATTGAGCTTACCTACAGCCGCCCAAACGTTAAAGACCGTAAAGTTTTTGGCGACCTTGTTCCTTACGGAAAATTATGGCGTACAGGTGCAAATGGTGCCACCAAATTATATTTTAATGATCAAGTTGAAATTGGTGGAAAAAAAATAGATACAGGCAGTTACGTTTTATATACTATTCCTAATAAAGATAGTTGGGAAATAATTTTAAACAAAGGTGTTACCAATTGGGGTATTGATGGATACAAGGAAAGTGAGGATGTTGTTCGTTTTACAGTATCGCCAATGAAAATGAAAATGAAAGCTGAAAGTTTTACTATGCAATTTGCAGATGTTAAAGCAAATACCTGTGCCTTACACATTATGTGGGATAAAACAGCCGTAAGCATTCCTATTACAACAAATATTAATGATAAATTAAGAGCACAAATTGAAAAAGCTTTACAAGGCGATAAAAAACCTTACTGGCAAGCTGCACAGTTTTATAATGAGTACGATAATAATAAAACAAAAGCTTTAGAAATGTGTAAAGGTGCTGTTGCAGCAAATGATAAAGCCTTTTGGGTATGGTTGTACAAAGCTAAATTAGAAAACGATTTAGGCGATAAAACTGCTGCCTTAGCAAGTTCTACAAAATCGATGGAGTTAGCTAAAGAAGCTAAAAATGATGATTATGTAAAAATGAATGAAGAGTTACAAAAGAAGTTGAAGTAAAGATTTATTGGTTTAGAATATTAAAAAGCATCGATTTGTAAATCGATGCTTTTTAATGCTCAAAGGGAAAATCTATTCATTTTGGTTCGTGTGCCACGAACCATGGCAAGGAATATTAAAGCATCGATGTAAAAATCGATGCTTTTTTTGGTAATGTACTTAAAAATAGTTGGTAATTTTTTGGATTAAAATCCTTTAATTGCTTTTGTCAACTGAAAGAGGAAGCAAGCTCTTCGCCTTGGTCCGTAGCACACGAACCAAAATAAATTTATATAATTGTGTAAAATGTTTCGTGTGCCACGAACCAAGGCAAGGCTAAATTGTTGTTACTTTTTGTAAACATTATTGCACATAAAAAATCCCACCGAAATGTTTCGGTGGGATTAAATTGTATTCAAAAACTTAATTTTATTGCTCTTCTACTTGGAAAGTAATTGGCTGACGACGGTAGGCGTTTACCTCTCTACCATTTTGGTTAGCTGGTCTCCAACTTTTCGTTTTTTTAATTACTCGTATTGCCTCTTGGCACATGCCAAAACCAGGATCGCTTTCGCAACTAATATCGCTTAAGCTACCATCTCTACTCACAACAAATTTAACTATAACTTGAAAAGTGCCTGCACTTGCTCCATTATCTACCGGAACTTCTCCACGTAAATTATTTTGCAAAAAACTACGCCATGCCGCATCTCCGCCTGGGTATTCTGCTTCCTTTTCTACTTTAGTCCAAATTTTATTTTCGTCATCTTCTTTCTTTACTTCTACCACTTGTGTACCTTTTGTTTCTTCAGGTGCTACTTCTACCTTAGCTTCTTTATTGTCACTTTCCACTGTTTTTGTAGAAATTACTTGGTCTTCTTTTATCTCTTCAATTTTCTCATCTTCCTTTACCTCTTCATCTTTTACAATTTTTGGAGGTGTAAATTTTACCTGATTAATTTCTGGTGGTGGTGGTGCTTTTGGTGGCGGGGGGGGTGGTGGCGGTGGTGGTGGTGGAGTTTCTTTTTTAATCTCCGCCATTTGGGTATCCAATACATCCAACTGCTCTGAACCATTTTTGCTAAATACACTTGCGTACAAAACAGAGGCCAAGAATATTAATGCTGCCAAAGCTGCTGTAAACAATAAGGC
>JANNWD010000002.1:0-7979 GCA_031408315.1 Bacteroidota bacterium | reverse complement strand
AAAGTAAAAGCTACAACTACTGATGTAAATGGCAATTACTTATTTACAGATTTAGCTGCTAGTACTGGTGCAAGTTCAAATTATAGTGTTCAATTTAGCAACTTACCAAGCGGTTACAGTTTCACAACTCAAGATCAAACTTTAGCTGGTGGAAACGATGCAAATGATAGTGATCCTAACACCGTAACTGGTCGTACAAGTAGCATAAACTTAACAGCTACTAACTTAACCGTAGATGCTGGTATAGTACAAGGTATACCTGCTGGTAAAGGAAGCTTAGGCGATAGAGTATTCTACGATATGCCAGGCGGAACAACAGGTGTACAAGACCCAACTGAACAAGGTGTAGCTGGTGTACTTATTAAATTATACAAAGACGCAAATAACGATGGTACAATTAGCGGTGCAGAAACTACTGCAACTGCTACTACAACAACCAATGCTTTAGGTAACTATATGTTTGGTGGTTTAGATGCTGGAAACTATCAAGTTGGTTTCAGTAATTTACCTGCTGCCTTTACATTAACTATTAAAGATGCAGGTACAGATGATGCAAAAGATAGTGATGGTAATCCTTTAGGTAGTGCTGTTGCTGGTAATACTGCAACTACGGGTACTAGTTATACAGGTTTAGTTAGTCTTGCTCAAGGAGAAGATAAGTTAACCGTTGACTTAGGAATTGTACCTCCTGCAAATACAAATAGCCTTGGTGGCGATGTATGGAAAGATACAAACAACGATGGTAACCAAACTGCTGGTGAGCCTGCTGTAAAAGGTGTAATGGTAACATTATACGATGCTGCTGGAAATCCAATTGCAACAACAGTTACTGATGATAATGGTAAATACTTATTTGTAGGTTTGCCAGATGGCAGTTACAGCGTAGGCTTTAGCAGCTTACCTAGCGGTTATAACTTTACTACACAATCTGCAACAAACGATGCAATTGGTAGTGATGCTAATATAACAACAGGTAGAACAACAACTGTAACATTGGGAGTTGGAAATAGAAACGATACAAGCTTAGATGCTGGTTTAGTTACAACAAGGGCAGCTTTGGGTAATTATGTATGGTTTGACACAAATGGAAATGGTACACAAGATGCTACCGAAAGTGGGATTGCAGGTGTAACAGTTACATTAACTCGTCCTGGATTTGGATTAGATGGTACAGCAGGTAACGCAGATGATGCTTTACCAGTAGCTTCAGCAATTACAGATGCTAACGGTGGTTATTTCTTCGGAAACTTAGCTGTTGGTAATTATGTAGTAAACTTTGCAACTATCCCAACCAATACTGTATTTACACAACAAAATACACCGGGTGATAATGGTAATAATACAAACAGTGATGCTAATCCTGCAAACGGTAACAGTGCTTCAATAGCATTAACTGCTGGCGAAACCGATTTAACCATTGATGCTGGTGTTAAACCAAACTTGCCAGGAGCTGTTGGCAACTTTGTATGGAACGATTTAGATGGTGATGGAATACAAGACGCTAATGAGCCAGGTGTAGCAGGCGTTTTAGTAACATTATATGATGGTGCTAACAACCCAGTTGGTAGTGCAATTACAGATGGTAACGGAGCTTACTTAATTACTAACGTACCAGCTGGTACTGGTTATTATGCAATATTTAGCAACTTAACTTCTGGTGCAGTATTTACAACGCAAGACCAAACAGCTGGCGGTGGTAATGATACCAACGATAGTGATGCTAACCCTACAACTGGACGTACTGGTAGTATAACAATTGTAGCTGGTGAAACAAACACCACTGTAGATGCTGGTATTAGAACTAATAATTTGAATTTAGGAAACTTTGTATGGTATGATAAAAACAACAATGGTTTGCAAGATGCTGGCGAATTAGGATTAGTAGGTATTCCTGTAAATCTTTATAAAGATGACAATGCCGACAACATTCCTGATGGTGCTGCAATTGCAACCACTACAACATTAGCTGGTGGTCTTTACAACTTCGTTAGTTTAACAGCTGGAAATTATATAGTTGGAGTTATTGCAAATACAAGTGGTGCTGGTATTGTTCCATCATTCACTACCCCTACAAGTGCTGCACCAAATAACGATAACAATTTAGATAATAATGGTGTAAGCATTTCAGGTACAGAAATACGCAGCAACTTTATTACCTTAAGTGCCACCAATGAACCTGATGCTCCTGCAGATGGTGATGGTACAAATGGTAATTTGACTGTTGACTTTGGTATAAAAGGAACAGGTGCTTTAGGAAATTTTGTTTGGAATGATACTGATCGAGATGGTATTCAAGATCAAGGTGAACCTGGGTTACCTGGGGTAGTGGTAACATTAACTTACCCTGATGGTACTACCGCATCCATAACTACTGGTTCAAACGGTGCTTACTTATTTGAGAATTTAGTGCCCGGGAATTATAATGTTTCATTTACTCCACCAGCAAGATTTGTTTCTACTCCATCTAATGTAGTCGGAGGTAACGATACAAATGATAGTGATCCTATCGGAGGTACTGTTTCTAATATTAATATTACGGCTGGGGAAATTGATAATACTGTGGATGCTGGTTTTTATAAGTTAATCAACTTATATGGTAACGTATGGCATGATGCTAATGCGTTAATCGATAATCAGGTTAACAAAACGTCCATTATAGAAATTCCAGTTGGTCTAAATATTTACTTGGTTGATGATATTACGGGTTTGATTGTAAGGGCAGAAGGTATTGAACCAGATGGCACGTATTCTTTCCTTGATATTGAAAGTAATCGTTCTTTTAGAATTGTGTTGAGTTCTGTAGTTAGAAATGTTGGTCAATTAGCACCACCTACAACATTGCCAAGCGGTTGGAGAAATACTGGCGAAAACTTAGGTACAGGCCCAGGTAGTGGAAGCGATGGTGTTGTTGAAGGAATACTTTTCATCGATACCGAATCCTCCGATATGTTTAACGCCAATTTCGGAATTAGAATTAAGAATGGTGAAGTAGTAATAGGATAAAAAATATAGAGTAACTGAATTTTTAAATTTAGTTACTCTACTTACAATAAAAAATGTGCAAATTTTACAAGTTATCTAAAAACAAATTACAAATTATGAAACAAAATTTATTAAAATCACTTTCGGTATTAGTGTTGATAATTGCTTTTAGTGCTAAAGCGGTTGCTCAGTTAATACCAACTCTTGAAATGAGAAGAGCAGACCTACCTGCTACTTCTGGATTTGGTACAAGTTTAACACCTATGACCTCAGTACTTTGGAATGATGTTGCAAATAGCAATAACTTTGCTGGCAATTCTCCCGAAATTAATGTAACTATTTCTCTTCAAAATCAACAATTTACAGGGTTAAATTATGGAGGTGTACTTCCTGATGGTACAAGCACAGTGCAAACAACAGGATTAGTATTTGGGGCTGGTCCTTCTTTAGCGACAGATCCAATTGTATTTGGAGCTACTCCATATAATCGATATAATATTATCGGAGAGTATGGTGGTGCTGGCGGACCAACAAATTCTATGTTTACTTCAAATCCTAAAGCTATAGGTGGAGAATTAGGTACCGGAATGAAGGTTTCTGGGAGTAATGGTACGACCAATGCAGCGTTTGAAGTATTTACAACTGCACAGGCTTTGTATAATGGACCAAACGGTATCGGGTCTAGAGTTTATTTTGGCAATTTAGTGCTAAGATTTAATCAGCCAGTACTTAATCCTGTAATTCATTTAGCTGGTCTTGGGGGGTCTTATAGATATTTACCAGTTGGTCTAACGGATATTCCTTCAAACTATGTATCGACATTTTTTGCTACAGAATTAGAGTTGGTAAATACTGGTCTTACCTCTACACTTATGTCTGGGAATCAATTTTTTCAAATAACAGGTAATAATGTTTTAAATAATAATGATGCAAACCCTAATGGCGGATCTGCAGTTGTTGCTGGTGAAACATTTAACAATTTTGGGGCTGCCACGGGAAGCGTTAGATTAAATGGTACAGTCCAAGAGGTTGTATATCGAGTTTACTTGCAAGGTGGTACATCATCACAATTTGCATGGTCGGTACCTGGTACTTTAATAGCTAATGCAACTAGAGATCCATTTACTGGAGATATTTGGTATGCAGCAGTTAGTTTAGATAAACCAACACAACAAATTTCTGGTAATGTATTTAACGATAGAGACGGTTTAGTTGATAATAATATTAATCAATCGGTAGGTGTTGCAAATCCTAAAACAAATGCTGGTGGTTTATTTGCAAACTTATTAAACGCTGCTGGTACAACAGTAATTGCTACTATACCAGTTGGTGGCGATGGTACTTTCTTATTTGACAACGTAGCTATAGGTAGTTATACAGTTCAATTATCAACTAATCAAGGTGTGCCAGGTCAACCAAGACCTGGAACAGCATTGCCTGCTGGCTGGGTTAATACTGGTGAGTTTGGTTCAACAAATCCTGGTAATATAGCTGGTAATGACGGTAATGTAAATGGTATTTCCGATTTAGCTAATCCTATAGTTGTTGGTAGTTCAGAAATAAAACCAGAAGTAAACTTTGGTATAGAACGTTTACCAGAATCGGTTGACTTTACAAGAGTAATACCTTCACCAAGTGCTGGTATAACAATGATATTAAGCCCAACTGCTGCATATCCATTACCTCCACTAACAGGTAGCGATCCAGAAGATCAACCTATCAGTGGTCCTTTAACGGGTAAAACAGTTGTTATAACAAACTTACCAAATAATGGTACCTTAATATATGCTGGTAATAATGTAATAAGTGGTACACCAATTCCAAATTTTAACGCCAATTTATTAACAGTTACATTTAACGGACCTGCACAAGCATCACTTCAATTTAATTATGCTTATGTAGATGCTTCTGGCAGACCCGACCCAACACCTGCTCTTTATAGATTAGTGTGGACTGGTGGTCCGTTAGCAATAACGTTAACAAACTTTACAGCTGTTAAAAACAATTGTATAGCAGGTTTAACTTGGAAAACTGCAGAGGAAATAAATGCTTCACGTTTTGAAATTGAAGTTAGCAATAGCAATAGCGCTGTTTACGCTAAAGTAGGTAGCGTTAATGCAACTGCAACAAATGGTAAAACTTACCAATTTAACTATCCAATGCAAGCAGGTATTCAATACTACTTTAGATTGAAAATGATTGATAAAGACGGAGCATTTAAATACAGCGATGTACGTTCATTAACTTGCGATGGTAAAGGAACAATTATTACAATTGCACCAAACCCAGTTATTGATCAGTTCGTAATTTCTGGAATGGAAAATGGTAAAAATACAATTGTTGTACTTGCAGCAAATGGTCAATTAGTTAAAACACAAATAATACCACAAGCTCAAGGTTATGTAAACATCGTAAACTTAGCATCTGGTATGTATAGTGTAAAAATTATCAGCGAAAAAGGAAAAGTAACCGTTGGTAAAATAATAAAAAATTAACGCTTTAGATAACCAAGCACAAACAAAGATGCCCTCGTTAGTAAAATAACGGGGGCTCTTTAATTTAATGAGTTGTTGGGTGTAAAAAATAGAGAATGTTGCCAAACATAATATATACTGTTTTAGAGCACTGCCTTAAAACTAAGGGGTAAGTAAATAAGTATAGGATTAGGTATTAATAAGCATAAATACATGCTCTAACCATATTAGTGGATAGCTATTACTTATAATGTTAGCTTCTAAGAGTAGAATTACCGAAGTTGAAGCCACGGCAGTACAAGTGTTGCATGTAGCTGTAGCCGACAAACGGGCTGTTATCGTTTGTCGGGGTCTTTTTTTGTTACTTTTTTGGACAAGCAAAAAAGTAAATAATAAAATTTACGAATGATACTATTTATAAAAAAACAAGCCAGTATTAGATTTTATCTTAAAATACCTAATCCTAAAATATTATTTTAAACAGAAAAATAAAAATTATTGAAATGCTTTAGTTAAATCTGTAATTTGATTTTTAACTGCAAAAAAAGAAATTAGCTTTTCTATAACACCTTCTACCAAAGCATCGGGGCAGCTAGCTCCACTTGTTATTAAAATTTTAATAGGAGTTGTAGTAGGGATAAAATTAGTTGTAATCTCTTCTTTACAAGTATGAAAATTAAAATGATTAATTTGAGTAGATGAAGTTATTTTTTCTGCATCATTAATGAAATAGGTAGGCAATTTTTCTTCACATAATTCTACAAGGTGAGATGTGTTGCTGCTGTTATAACCACCAACAACTATGGCAAAAGCTGCATCAGTTTGTAGTAAACCATATACAGCCGTTTGATTATCGTTAGTTGCGTAACAAAGCGTATCTTTTGTATCAGCAAAGCGTTCAGCAATAGTGGTGTTATCTAAATTGTATTTTGCAACCATTATTGTTTTAAGAAAATCGGCAATGGCTTGTGTGTCACTTGCCAACATGGTTGTTTGGTTAACTACGCCAATACGTTGCAAATCTTTTTCTATACTAAAACCTTCACTAAATTTCCCTTCAAAATTTTTGTAAAATTCTGTCTCATTTTTTTCACCAGTAATAAATTTGCTTAACAAAATAGCTTCTGCCATATCATTAACAATCACTGTTGGCGTATGTTTGGCTGCATGGCTAAAAGTTGCTCTAGTTTCTTCATGCGTAGGTTTACCATGTACAATTACGGTGTAATTTTTTTGTGCAATTTGCTCACTTCTATTCCAGACTTTTTCTACAAAAGGACAAGTGGTATTGTATTTTTCAGTTGTTATGCCAAGTTTATTTAGCTTTTCTTCCATTGCTAATGTGGTGCCAAATGCAGGAATAATTACAATATCATCTTTTATTAATGTTTCAAAAGGAATTAAGGCATTGCCATAAGTATCTTGTAAAAATTGCACACCACGTTTCTGTAAATCGGCATTTACTTGTGGGTTATGTATCATTTCACTCAATAAAAAAATACGCTTATCAGGATTTTCCTCAATAGTTTTAAAAGCTATTTCTATCGCATTTTCTACACCAAAGCAAAAGCCAAAATGCCTAGCTAAATAAATTTGTATAGGACCAAAATCAAGCAAGGTAGGGGTAAAATCTTTTTTCATTTTATCATCTACCTTACGCTTATTTTTTATAGCTGTAATTAATGGGCTTCTATAAATAATGGGAATATCAAATTGCTTCATAATTGTATAACAAATGTAAAGGTACAAGGTTGTAATTGTTTTTGCAGATGCAAGTTTTTTGTATTTTGATGCTTACATTTGATGATTAAAATAAGCCTATATGCTAAAAAATATTTTGCATTGCTGTATACTCATAAGTTTATTTGCTTGTAACAATGGTACACATCAACTACAATATCAAAATAAAACAAACGCAAAAAGTATAATGATACCTAGTCAATTTAAAGCAGCTAATTGGATTAATAACACTAATGTATACGAAGTAAACCTTAGGCAATATACAACAGCAGGCACCATTAATGCCTTTTACGAAGATTTACCAAGGTTGAAAGATATGGGTGTAGAAACACTTTGGTTTATGCCTATAACACCAATTGCACAAAAAGGTAAAAAAGGAAGTATGGGCAGCTATTATGCTTGTAGCAATTATACCGATGTAGATAAAGAATTTGGTACGGTAGAAGACTTTAAAAAACTAGTTACACATGCACATGAAATGGGTTTTAAAGTAATTATAGATTGGGTAGCTAACCACACTGGGTGGGATCATATTTGGACAAAAACAAACCCAGCATATTATTTAAAAGATAGTACAACAAAAGATTTTAAAATTGCAAGTGGTATGGACGATATTATCGAATTAGATTTTGACAATTATGATATGCGTAATGCCATGATTGATGCTATGAAATTTTGGATAGACGAATGCGATATTGATGGCTACCGTTGTGATTTAGCTAGTTGGGTAGAGCTTGATTTTTGGCAACAAGCAAGAGCAGAATTAGAAAAAACAAAAACACT
>JANNWD010000001.1:0-4330 GCA_031408315.1 Bacteroidota bacterium | reverse complement strand
CAATTAGAAATAGGAATATCTACCAATCGATATTTACCTGCAATAGGTACTGCTGGCTTGCTACGAGTAGAGGTGAGTGGATAAAGCCTACTGCCTGCACCACCGCCGAGGATTACTGAAACTACTGATTTTGAATTCATGTATTTTTAGATTTATAATTGTTATGCAATCGCTATTTTACTATTAATTTTTCTCCTTTTCCTCTGTGGAAATGACTCTGTATTTCTCTGTGGCTAAACTACCTCATTATACAAATTCAAATACGCCTCAGCACTTTTATCCCAACTATTATTTATTGCCATAATTTGTTTTTGAAGGGTTAACATTTTTTTTGGATCAGCATACAAATCATTTGCTCTATTAATAGAAAAAACAATATCATCAACAGTTGCAATATTGAAACATATTCCATAACCTTTTGGTTCGCCAATATCAATTACTGTATCTTTTAATCCTCCTGTACTTCTTACAATAGGAATAGTACCATAACGTAATGCATACATTTGATTTAAGCCACAAGGCTCTACCCTACTAGGCATTAATAAAAAATCGGCACCGGCATACATTTGATGGGCTAATTTTTCATTGTATCCAATTTGAGAGTTGTAGTAACCAAAATAATTACTTCTCATCCACTCTAATTGTTTTTCTACTAAAGGATCGCCGCTACCGAGAATTAAAAAGTTTATTTTTTTATCTAATGTTTCAAAAGCTTTTGTAATTGCAAGCGGTAAAAGTTCGGCAGCTTTTTCACCAACCAATCTACCTATGTAAATAAACAATGGCTTTTCCTCATCCAAATCAAAATCGGCACAAAGTTTTTTCTTATTTATTTTTTTACCTTCTTCAACATCCTTACTATCAAAATTATCTAAAATATAGGTATCCGTTTTTGTATCCCATACTACATTATCAATACCATTTAAAATACCAATACATTTCCCTTGTTCGTATTCAAATAATTTTTCTAAGCCGTTTGCATTGTATTTAAGTTCATTCATATAACTAGGGCTAACGGTTGTAACCCTTGCAGCACATTTTACACCACAAGCTAATGGGTTAATTACTTTTTCCCAATCTAATAATCCCCATTGCCAAGTATCCCAAGCTGGTATACAATTACTTTTGTTCCAATCCATCCAACCTTGGTATTGCCCATTGTGTATGGTAAGTACTGTGGGTATATTAGCTAAATGGTTATACAAATAGCAATGCTGCATCATAAAAGGGATAAGGGCTGCATGATGGTCGTGTACATGCACCACATTGGGTTTATGTTCCCATTTACTCAACCAATCTACAACTGCAATTTGAAAGGAAACAAAACGTTCGGTATCATCCTCATAGCCATAAATTTTTTCTCTATCCAACAATCCATAAATATCTACGCAGTAAAAATCAAAGCCGAGTTTATTTGTTTTTTCTTTAATGATGGTGTACTCAAAAAAGCTACTAGCCATCATAAACGCACTTTTATGTACAGTTTCCCATTCGTTTTCATACAAAAATTTTGTACGATGCATTGGCACTACAACTTTTACGGTGTTTCCTAAAGCTTGTTGATATTTTGGCAAAGCACCAACCACATCTGCTAACCCACCAGCTTTGGCGTATGGGTAACATTCGGCACTTACATGAAGTATTTCCATCGTTAAAATATTATTTTCAAATTAAAGCCATTTTAGTTACAAACAAATAAATGTTAAGTATTTTTTTTAAGTTAATTAAAATAATCTATTTTGAGCATCTAAATTATTTATACATGTCGACTATAACAACTAACAATCCAATTACTACAGAGGTAGAATCCAAAGAAACTAATTATGGTGCATTAGGCACTTTAGTAACCGTATTTTTCTTTTGGGGTTTTATTGCCGCTGGTAACAGTGTGTTTATTCCATTTTGCAAACACAAATTTAATTTAGATCAATTTCAAAGTCAGTTAGTTGATACGGCTTTTTACTTTGCCTATTTTATTGGTGCTTTAATTTTATTTGCAGTTGGTGCAAGTAAAGGAAGCGATCCTGTTGCAAAATGGGGTTATAAAAAAAGTATTGTTTATGGCTTGCTTTTTTCTGCATTGGGTGCTGCAGCAATGATTGTGGCTGTTAACTTAGGAACTTTCCCTGGAATGTTGGTTGGGTTATTTATTGTGGCATTGGGTTTTTCCTTACAACAAACAGCTGCACAACCATTTGCTATTGCACTTGGCGACCCTGCAACTGGAACAAATAGGGTTACACTTGGTGGTGCTATAAATTCTTTTGGAACAACAATTGGTCCTTTGGTTGTTGCATTAGCCTTATTTGGAACTACTGCCGCAATAACAGATGAAAAAATAGCAAGCCTTAGTTTGGGTAAAGTAATATTATTGTATACTTGTGTTGGTGCTTTATTTATTGGTGCTGCAGCATTATTTTATTTTAGTAAAAAAGTACCTAGTGGTATTACAGTAGAAAAAACTGAGAAGGCAAATAAAGCCTTAAGTATGTTATTAATTATGACAGGTTTGTTAGCTGTAATGTTTGTTCCAATTTTTAGCAGTTACAAAGGCGATCCTTCGTTATTAACTGATGTAGAGACACATAATTTAGAAGCATATAGATTAAAATGGTTGTTAGGTGCATTTGGAGTTATTGTTGTTGGTTTACTGGCGGTGAATGTATCTGCTAAAAAAAATGCAGAAGGTTGGGGAGCTATGAAATATCCTCAATTAGTTTTAGGTATGCTTGCCATCTTTTTTTATGTTGGGGTAGAGGTATCTGTAGGTAGTAATTTATCGGAATTATTAAAACAAACTGATTTTGGTGGTTTATCATCTTCGGAAGCTACGCCTTATGTAGCCATGTATTGGGGAAGTTTAATGATTGGTAGATGGGCCGGTGCAGTTGGTGCATTTGGATTTTCAAAACAAAAAAGAGTATTACTTCAACTTATTGTAC
This sequence comes from Bacteroidota bacterium, assembly GCA_031408315.1. Lineage (GTDB taxonomy): Bacteria > Bacteroidota > Bacteroidia > Chitinophagales > Chitinophagaceae > Ferruginibacter. Next base: position 1,388 of record JANNWD010000001.1, on the reverse strand, counting down.
CCATAATAGCCTTCTTTATTTTAATAATTGTGAATACTGCTTTTGGATACTCTATGGATAATCTTTATTGGTATTTGGTTTGTGTAGCTATCCAAATAGGTGCGTTTTTTGTTAGCAACGATAAGCCAGTTAAAACGTTATTGATCTTTTCTTTATTAGGAGTAGTTGCAATGGTTATTGGTACCCAAACAACTGGTACAGTTGCTATTTATGCCTTTTTAAGTGCTGGTTTATGTTGCTCTATTATGTGGCCATGTATATTTAGTTTGTCAATTGCTGGCTTAGGTAAATACACTACTCAAGGTTCTGCCTTTTTAATTATGATGATTTTAGGTGGTGGTATTATTCCTCCAATACAAGGAAAATTTGCAGATTATCTTCAAGCTAATTCAACCGTTGCTGGTAGTGGTATTCATGCTTCTTATTGGGTAGCCGCTTTGTGTTTTGCTTATTTAGCTTTTTTTGCTTTTGTCGTTAAAGGTATTTTAAGCAAACAAGGCATTGATTACGATGCAGAAACTACTGGCGGCGGACACTAATTTTAATTGATTTTTTAAAAAAGTATATGAAAGAATTTGCAATAGGAATAGATATTGGTGGCACAACAACTAAGTTTGGCATAGTAAATCGTACTGGCGAAATTATTATGCAAAATAGAGTACCTAGCAACGAACATGAAGTTGCCGAAGAATTTATTGATGATCTGTATCTTAAATTAAAACCAATGATTGAGAGTGTTGGTGGCAACGATAATATTGTAGGCATTGGTATGGGTGCACCTAATGGTAATTTTTATAGTGGAACAATTGAATATGCACCTAACTTAAAATGGAAAGGCATAATACCTATTGCAGATTTGATGTACAAAAAATTTGGCTTACATACCAAATTAACCAACGATGCTAATGCAGCTGCAATGGGAGAATATATTTTTGGGTGTACCAAAGGCATAAAACATTTTATAACTATTACATTAGGTACTGGCGTTGGTAGCGGTATTGTTATTGATGGTAAAATTGTTTTAGGGCATGATGGTTTTGCTGGAGAACTTGGGCATACTATTATTCGACCTAACGGACGTATGCATAAAGGAACAGGTGCACATGGAAGCCTAGAAGCTTATGCAAGTGCAACAGGTGTAAGAGAAACGGCTATAGAATTGTTAACGCAACATCCAGAAAGAGAAAGTTTATTAAGAAACTACACCATAAATGAATTAACAAGCGAAACGGTTTACGATTGTGCCATGCAAGGCGATAGTATTGCCAACGAAATTTTTGAATTTACAGGTGAAATTTTAGGTGAGTCGTTAGCTAATTTTGTTATGTTTAGTTCGCCAGAAGCTATTGTACTTTTTGGCGGATTAACTAAAGCTGGCGATTTGTTAT